>DASXWF010001103.1:0-10168 GCA_036503835.1 Polyangiaceae bacterium
GTCGTGCTCGAGGCCGCGCACGATCTTTTCCTCGTTGTAGAGCGAGACATCGCTCGCGATCGCGCGGGCCAAACGGCGGGCAGCTTCTTCGGTTTCGATGAGCGGCATTTGAGCGGGCTCCGGATGTTCAGGATCCTCCCCCTGCCCGGGGGTGTCAAGCAGGCGCCCGGGCCGGCCGCAGCGTCCCGGCCAGCGCCGCAAGCGCCGGCAAACAGACGAGCGCGTAGCGCGAGGCTCCGAAGAACACCGCGTGCGTCACGGCCGTCGCGAGCACGCTTCCGAACGCGACGAGCGCGGCCGGATGCCGCAGGAGCTCGCGGCCGAGCAGCGCGAGCACGCCCAAGAGCCCGATCCATCCGAGGTGGCCCGCGGGCGTCAGCGCGAGGATCGCCGAGACGATCGCGACGATGCGGCGGGCGCGCCGTCTCGGTCCCGGCGCGCTCACCGCACCGAAGAGCGCCCCGAGCACGAGCAGCCGCTGCCCGAGGAGCTCGAGCGCGCCCACGGCGATCTTCCCCCTTTCACCGACGAGCTCGGGGTTCGACGTGGAGAGATAGTGCGCGGAGGCGGTACCGTAGTCGAACGTCATCCCGAGCTTCTTCGGTACGAGCGCGATCCAGCGCGCCGGATGCTCGGCGATCGCGCGCAGGCCGGCGCGTCCGAAGCAGCGATCCTTGCCCGCTTCGCCGAACACGGTCCTGCATTCCGGCGGCACGCCGATCGCGTCGAGCGAAGCAAAGCCGCCGCGTCCGAGCGGCGACGCGCCGATGTACAGATTCCAACCGCCGTTGGCGCTCACGAAGGCGCAGCCGTCGAGGCGCTGGCAGTTTCGCAGCGTCCAGGGCAGACACAACCCCACCGCGATCACGGTGACGGCCACGGCGCCGCTCGCGCGAGCGCGAAAGCCCGAGTCGCGCCAACCGAGCACGAGACCGATGACGGGCGCCACCAGCACGAGCTGCGGGCGCACGAGCAAGGCCAGGCCGAGCGTACTGCCGGTCGCGAGGACGCGCGGCCAGAACCGACCCGGCCGCGCCGCGAGCGCCGCGGCCGCGATCGACAGATCACCTGCCACGGCTTCCGTCATCAACGCCGGCGTGTAGAACAAGAGGCCCGGCGAAAGCGCCACGAGCGCGCCGGCCAGCAGCGCGCCGCGGCGCTCGGCGCTGCGGCGCGCGAGCGACCAGGCGGACAGGGCTCCGAGCACTCCGAACGCGGCGTTCACGGCCATCGCGACCCCGAGCCGCGAGCCGAACAGCGCGTACGCGAGCCCGAGCAACGCCGGGTAACCGACCGGATAGTGCGCCGCGTGCGTGACCGCTCCGTCGGGCCAGAGCCACGTGTAGCCCTCGCCGCGCGCGATTCGGGTCGCGACCACCTGATAGAAGCCGCCGTCGTCGACCGGCGGGAAGCGGCCCGCGGCGTACACGACCAGGGGGATGCGTACGGCCGCCGCCAGCAGGGCGACGGCCAACGCGTCGCGGCGCGCGCTCCCGTTCACGGAAAGCTCTCGAGCAGACCCGCGGCCAAAAGGTCGCTCACCACCTCGCAGGCGGGCAGTCCCACGACGTTCGTGTACGACCCTCGGATGCGCTCGATGAGAAACGCGCCGATGCCCTGAATCGCGTACGCGCCGGCCTTGTCGAGCCCCTCCCCGGTGCGAGCGTAGCCGCGAATCTCGGCCGCGCTCGCCGCGCGCAACCAGACCTCGGACTCGACCGTGCGCGCCGCGAGCAACGCGCCGTCCGCGGCCCCGATCGCGTAGCGCGTGAACACGATGTGGCTTCTGCCCACGATTCGGCCCAGCAAGCGCTCCGCATCGTCGTAGTCGCTCGGCTTGTTCAGGATGTCCCCGTCGACCACGACGATCGTGTCCGCGACGAGCAACGCCGCACGAGCTTCGGCGCGAGCTCTCCCTGCAACACCCGCGAGCTTGTCCGAGACGATCCGCGCACTGAACGCCTCTGGCGCCTCATCGGGGCGGACCTCCTCCGGCACGTCCGCGGGCAGCACGCGGAACGGAATGCGCAGGTTCGCGAGGATCTCGCGGCGCCGGGGCGAGGCCGAACCGAGCACGAGCGGAAGGCTCTCCGAAATCGAAACGGGCATGCTGCCGCCCTCTTACCACGCACGCTCGGGAGCGCCGATCGAGCTCGGGTGCCCGAGGCGCGTCTCGAGCCTCGGAGCGCGGACCTCCGGACGACGGACCGGCTTGGCCGCGAAATCGATTTCCCACTTAGCTTCGAGACCGAAAGAGCGTTCTCCGTGGATCGCGGGAACAGCGAACTCGCCGGCAATCAGTGACTCACAGTCACGGCATTTCCCCCACTGCTACACCGGACTTCGAGAGTGCGAATGTAGCCAAGCGTGGGTGGATTCGGCAGCAAACGCGATCCCGACTTCAGAAAACCCGTACTCCGAAAACACTAGTTGGAATCGAGGAACGAGTGACTATTCCTAGGTTCGTAAGACACGAGAAGGACCGACTCCGGTGGTTCGGTGTGGTCTGTCTGATCGTCGCGGGCCGCGCCCTGCCGGGCTGCCTCTACGATCCTGACGATCGCTGCGACGACGGGATGGTCTTCAGCGAGGAGCTCCAGCTCTGCATCTGTCCCGTGGGCAGCGCGTTCACGCCGGACGGTTGCGTCGCGTGCGGTGAGCACGAGCTGCCGGGCGCGACGGGTTGCGAGTGCGAGCCGGGCTTCACGCGGCCCGCCACCGGCGGCGCCTGCCAGGAGGCTCCGGAGATACCGGCCGGCCTCGGGGAGCCGTGCGATCCGGCGGCTCCCGCGTGCACGTCACCATTCGACCACTGCGAACCTGCGCCCGCCGGCGGCTACTGCACGAGCACCGGCTGTGCTTCGAACGACGACTGCCAGGGCGGGTACGTGTGCAACACGGTTTCCTCCGCCTGCCAGAAGCCGCCGGTCGGACTCGGCCAGGCCTGTACGACCGACGCCGACTGTGCCGGCAACGAAGCGACCTACTGCGACGCCTTCGTATCGCACGCCTGCCAGGTGCAGGGATGCAATCCAGACGCCGACAACTGCTTCGCGGGCTTCGAGTGCTGCGACCTTTCGGCGTTCGCCGTGCCACAGCCGCTCTGCATTCCACAAGGAGCGTGCATGCCATGAAAACGCGTGGACTTCGTCTAGAGACCCTCGCGCTCGGACTCACGAGCCTGTCACTCATCACCGGGCTCGCTCGCGCTCAGGAAGCGCCGCCCTCGGATACGAGCGCAGCTCCCGCGCCCATCGCGCCCGCGGGACCCGCCGCGGCGCCGAGCGCCCCGGCGGATACCGTCCCCCCAACGCCCGGCGTAACGAAAGCGGCTCCCGCGGCCGCGCCGCCTGCTCCGGCAGCAGCGAAGGCCCCGACACCCGACGACACCGCAGCCGCAGCGGCGAAGGAAGCCGAAGCGGACGCCGCCAGCGCGGCCGCCGAGGCGGAGGCCCTGGCCGCGGTCTCCGCAGAACCGGACGTCGAGGAAGGTTCCAAACTCCAGATCTACGGGTTCGCGGACTTCACCTACGGCGTTCAGGTCAAACGCTTCGCCTTCGACGCTCCGTTCAACAGCTTCGCGCTCGGCCGGCTGAACCTCTACATGGCGTCGGATCTCGGCGACCGCTGGAAAGCCCTCGCCGAGGTTCGGTTCAGCTACCTACCCCATGGAGCGACGACGCTGCCGGACGAGACCGGCCAGAGCTCGCGCATCGACGACACCGTCCCGGACTACACCGACCTCGATCGTCCGGTGCGCTGGGGCGGAATCATGATCGAGCGGGCGTATCTCGAATACCTCGCGCATCCTTTGCTCAACGTTCGCGCCGGCCACTTCCTCACACCCTACGGGATCTGGAACGTCGACCACGGCTCGCCCGTGATCATCGGCGTACGCCGCCCGTACATCGTGGGCGAGCAGCTGTTCCCTTCGGCGCAGACGGGACTCGAGATCTACGGCACGCATCACTTCGACCCCGTCCGAGTGGGTTATCACCTCACCCTGTCGAACGGCCGCGGCCCCATCGACACCTACCAAGATCTGAACGAGAACAAGGCCATCGGCGGGCGGCTGTTCGCGAGCGCGGACACTTCGGCGGGCAATCTCACGCTCGGCGTCTCGGGCTATACGGGCCGCTACACGGACGCGACGCAGGAGTTCGGGATCGACGCGAACGGTGACCTCACGTTCAACTATCCCATCCAGCTCGACTACAACGAGCTGTCACTGGCCGCGGATATCAAATACGAGCTCGGCGGGCTGCTCGTGCAGGGCGAAACGGTCATGAACGACGTGGTGTACGACCAACAGCGCCCCGTGCAGGCTTTCGCCGCGCCCGGAACCCCGCCAGGCTACGTGGCGGACTACCGGCGCGTGGGCGTTTACGGCCTGGCCGGCTATCGCTTCCCGTTCCTGGGCACGATGCCGTTCGCCGGGCTCGAGTACGCGGACGCCGGCGGCGGCGGATTCATTCAGAAGTCTGCCGCCTTCTGGGGCGGCCTCAACGTCCGCCCCACGGCTCGGGTCGTGCTGAAGGCACAGTATACGTATTCGTGGTTCCCGGACGCTGCCGCGAACCTACCCGAGAACTCACACTACAACTCGTTGGACTTCCAAGCAGCGTGGAGCTTCTGACCATGACGACTCGACGCAACGCGCTCGCGCTTCTGTCGCTCGTGCTCCTGGCGCCGTTTTCGGCCGCAGCCGACAACGCTGCCGAACCGCTCGCCATCGTCAGCTCCAAACAAGGGGGCATGGCGGAGATCAGCCTCTATCAATTGAAACGCCTCTACCTCGGTGACACCGTGCAAGGACCCGGCGGCGAGCTCATCGCCCTGAATCGGGAAGTCAAAGGCACCGAACGAACGGGCTTCGACAGGTCGGTGCTCGGGATGTCGCCCGAGACGGCGGCGCGCTACTGGGTCGACCGCAGAATTCGCGGCCAATCCGGCGCCCCGAAGGCCGTGGAGCCCGCGGCCGTCGTCCAGCGCGTCGTGGCGAAGCTGCCTCGCGCCGTCGCTTACGTCCGGGTTCGCGACGTGAGTCCGGACGTCCAGGTCGTGCGCATCGACGGCAAGAAGCCCGGTGACTCGGGTTACCCGATCGTCAGCGGCCCTGCGAAGTCCGTCGCCGCCCGGTCTTTCTGGTCCGGGTGGTTCTAGCCGGGTCCGAGCTATCGACGCCCGATGAGCTCGTCCTTTCGACCGGACTCTCTCCGCCCCGACCTCGTCGACGCGCTCACGGGTGAGGCGCCCGCGGTCTCGCCGGATGCGCGCCGCATCGCGGACGGCGCGCGCATCCGGGCGCTGCTCGCCGTGTTCAGCGCCTTCCTGCTGCTCGGCCTCGCCGGGATGATGCTGCTCTTGGTCTCGAGCATCTTCAATCGGCTCACGCCTTCCATTCGCAACGACCTCGAGTGGAAGGCGACGCACGGCTCGGTCGAGCTCGCGCAGGCGATGGACGTCGGCATCGCGGCCGAGGACCAGCAGCTCCTCTCCGGCGCCGCCAAGTCCTACCTCTCGGACAACGACATCGCGGCGTTGATCGTGATCGGCGCGGACGGCCGCGAGCTGTTTCGGAGGGGCAAGGTGCCGGGCGCCTTCTCGCGGAACCTATTCGCCGCGAAGGAAGGCAACGTCTACGAGGAGGGCGGATTCATCGGCAGCTGGACGCCCTCCCTGCTCGAGTCCGCGCCGGTGGGCAAGGTCGGGCTGGCCGTGTCGCTCGATCGCATGCGCGCCGGCATCGAGCTCCGGCAGAAGATCCTGTTCCTCACCGCGGGCGGGTGTTTCGCAGGCATCTTGCTCAGCCTGCTGTTCTTCCAGTTCCGCATCGACCCGCTCCTGCGGCTGATCTCGAGCACGTTCAAGAGCCTCGAACGCACGACGGCCCTCGCGCTCGAGTCGACCCGGCTCAAGAGCGAGTTCCTCGCGAACATGAGTCACGAGGTGCGCACGCCCATGAACGGCGTGATCGGCATGACCGAGCTCTTGCTGTCGACGCCGCTCGACATGCGCCAGCGCCGCTACGCAAACACGATCGCGAGCTCGGCGAACTCACTGATGACGGTCATCAACGACATCCTCGATTTTTCGAAGATCGAGGCGGCGCGGCTGGAAATCCGCAAGAGCGAGTTTTCGCTGCGCGACCTGGTGGAGGACTTGACGATGCTCCTGTCGGAGCGCGCGCACTCCAAGGACCTCGAGATCGCGGCGCACGTCCAGCCCGGCGTGCCCGAGCAGGTACTCGGCGACAGCGACCGCTTGAGGCAGGTCTTGGCAAACCTCCTGTCGAACGCGATCAAATTCACCGAGCGCGGCGAGGTCGTCGTGCGAATCGGCGCGCGCGGCGGCACGGACGAACGCAAGCTCATCCGCTTCGAGGTCGTCGACACCGGCATCGGCATCGCCCCGGAAGATCGCTCCCGCCTGTTCCAGGCCTTCTCGCAGATCGACGGCTCGATGACGCGAAAGTACGGGGGAACCGGCCTCGGGCTGGCCATCTCGCGCAAGCTCGTCGAGCTCATGGGCGGGAGCCTCGAGCTCGACAGCATCCCGGGTAAGGGCAGCTGCTTCTGGTTCGAGTTGCCCCTCGAGCTCGCCGGCCGCTCGAGCGAACCGAAGGTCTTCAACGCCGCGAACGAACACGTCCTGATCGTCGACGACAACGAGACGAACCGCTCGATCCTCGAGGAGCTGCTCGACTCGTGGCAGGTTCGTCATCGCAGCGCCGCGAGCGGTGCGATCGCGATCTCGGCGCTCGAAGAGCAGCTCGACTCGGGTGACCCGTTCACGACGCTGGTGCTCGACATGCAGATGCCGGGCATGTCGGGCCTGGACGTCGCACGCCACCTGCGCCGCGACGAGCGCTTTCGCTCCCTGCACATCGTGATGCTCACGTCACTCGGCCCGGAGGCCGCCATCGCCGAGGGGTTGCCCCATTGGGTGGAGGACGTGCTCGTCAAGCCCGTCAAGCAGGCCGACCTCGCCGCGGCCCTGCCGGGGCTGCGCGTGCTCCGGCGCTCGCTGCCGGCCCGCCCGAGCACGCCGGACGCCCCCCCTTCGGTGGAGGGCCTCCGCATCCTCGTCGTGGAAGATCATCCGCTCAACCAGGAGGTCATGAAGGACCTGCTGGGCTCCCTCGGCTACGCCTTCGATCTGGCCGACAACGGGGCCGAGGCTCTGCGCGCGCTCGAGCAGAAGGACTACTCGCTCGTGTTGATGGACTGCCAGATGCCCGAGCTCGACGGCTACGAAGCCACGCGCCGTCTCCGGCGCAGCGAGCGCGACGCGAACCAGCCGCGGACTCCGATCATCGCCGTGACGGCGCATGCGCTCGCCGATGAGCGCGAGAAGGTGCTGCAGGCGGGCATGGACGACTTCTTGACGAAGCCGATTCAGGTCGCTGCGCTGAGACAGACGCTCGGGAAGTGGATTCCGCGGGTTCGGCGCTTCGTCGCGGCGGCGCCCGCGAAGGAAGCGGCGGCATCGGCGCCGGCCACACCGGCCGGGGGCACCACTCCGGCCGCGCTCGCGCCCGGCACCGAAGGCAGTCCCCTCCTCGATCCGAGCACGCCGCGCTCGGATCGCATGTGGGAGCTCTTCGTTCAACATTCGCGCGACGACATCGAGTTCATCGAGGAGGCCGCGGCGGTGGGCGACGCCGAATCGCTGCGGCTACGCGCGCACCGCTTGAAAGGCAGCGCCTACGCGTTCGGCGCTCGCCGGCTCGGAGACAAGTCCGCCGAAATCGAGAAACTCGCCATTGCCGGAAACTTGCAGGTCGATGCTCAGGTGGAAGCGCTGAAGGACCTGTTTCGGCAGACGAGCACCCTCATGCACGGCGAACAGCGACGCGGGGTCCAAGCACGATGAATTCACACGCAGCACCCACCGTTCTCGTCGTCGACGACAGCGAACTCGCCTGCGAGTCGGCCAAGCACACGCTCGGACAGACGGGAATGTCGGTGGTCACCTTGACGAGCCCGTTCGGTTTCATCAAGGCCATTCGCGAACACCAGCCCAGCCTGATCCTCGTCGACGTGGGTCTCGGCATTCTGAACGGCGCGAAGCTCGTGCAACTCGGCCGCAAGAACGCGCCGATCGGCTGCCCCATCCTGCTTTACTCGAGCCGTGACGCGTCGCTCTTGCAGGAGGACGTGGCTTCGAGCGGCGCCGACGGCTACATCACGAAGAGCACGACCGGGCAGGCCTTCATCGACGTGGTTCGGCAGTGGATCGAGCGCCGCCAGCGCTCGTAAGCGGCGCCCCGGCGCATCAGTTCGCGGGCAGCGGCAGCTCGAGGTTCACCGGCGCTTCACTGCCCTCCCCCGGTTCCTTCGCCGAGCGACGGCCCGTGACGATGACCTCCTCGCCGCCGTCCGCGTTCATCTGCCGCACCAGCCGGTAGGTGGTGTTGCCGCCGGCGCGCGCCACCTCGGGCGCGGCGATCAAGAGCTGCAGCTCGAGACGCTGGCAGAGGTCGAAGAGCACGCCGAGGTTGTCCTGGGAGAGGCGATTGGCCTCGTCCAGAAACAGGAAGCGCAAGGTGCCCTCGCTCCTCCGGTTGCGGAACAGATTCGCGTCGCGTTCCCATTCGGTGAGCACGACCATCATCAGGGCCGCGCCGACTCCGATGGCCTCGCCCGTCGAGAGACGCGTCGGGCTCACCTGCTCGAAACCGGACTTACCGCGGCGCTCGACCTCCACCTCGAGCTCCAGGTACTCGCGGTAGTCGAGCAAGCGCTGGCCGCCGTTCTTACCGCCGCCGTAGCGGCGGAAGATCTCGTCGAGCGCCTCCTCCACCGGCAGCGAGCTCTGGAACAGGAGCTCCTGCGCCTGGCCTTCGCGGAGCGCCGCCAGAATCTGATCCATGCGCTCGATGCGCCGGAGCTGGATGCGAATTCCGGCTACGCTTCCGAAGCTGATGCCCTCGAGGTGCTGATTCAGGCGCCGCACCTGGGAGGCCGCGCGGCGCAGCTTGACCTCGATGCCGCGCGCCACGTCCTCCGACGCGCCGCGCAGATCGAGCTCCTGGCGCATCAAGCGCTCCTCGAGCAGGGCGAGGTGATCGCGGAGGCGCTCCAGCGCCCGCAGCGGCTCGCCGACCTCGGCGACTTGCGACGGCAGGCGGTGACCGAGCCAGGCGGTCACGTCCTTCCACGCGGCCACGTACGCCGCGAAGGGATCGGCGTCGGAGGCGAAGCGTCGGGCGAGCTCCTCCGCGAGGGTCTGGCCGCCGCGAGCCCGCAGCAGGCGATCCACGAGCACCTCGCGGCGGCTGCGCGCCTCGCCGAGGAGCTCGCGCTCGCTCACGTCCAGGCGGCCGAAGGCGCCGTTCGGCGCGAGCGACTCGGGCAGGAGCCCCGCGCTGCGAACCTCCCGAATCAGCTCGCCGCGCCGCGCCTCGAGGGGCGCGATCGCGTCCTCCGCTTCGGCGAGCTTTCGGCGGCTCTCCTCGAGCGACAGCTCCGCTTGTCGCCGGCGTTCGCGCAGCGAGCCGAGCTGCTCGGCGAGCGGTGCCGCGTCGCGCTCCGCCGCGGCCACGAGCTCGGTCTCTCGCGCGAGCTCCCGTTCGCTCGCGGCCAGCAGCTCCGCCGAACACTCGGGCACGAGATTCGCGATCTCGAGCGCGATCCGCTCGACGTGCGCCGCCGCCGCCGCGCGCTGCGCGTCCACCTCCTGAAAGCGTCCCGCCTGCTCCTCCCAGCGCGCGTCCGCGCTGCCGAGCGCGTCGTCCGCGCCCGCCACGGCGAGCGTCAAGCTCGCGAGCTCGGCCTCCAGCGCCGGGACGAGACGGGCGCTCTCGTCGAGAGCGGCCTCGGCGCCCGCGTAGCCGCGAGCCTGACGCGTGGACAGGGCGCTCGAAAGCGCTTCTCCCGCCCGAAACCAGCGATCTCGCTCGGCGTCGAGCTCGCCGCGCTCCCGCTCGTACACCTCGAGCTCCGCGGGGCTCGGCGGAGGCACGCGCAGCGCTTCGATCCATTCGGCGAGCACGGCGCGCGCCCGCTCGGTGCGCGCGAGCTCGCTGCCCGCGGCGCGCGCCCGCTCGAGCTCTTGCTCGAGCGCTTCGACGCTCGTCGTGAGCCCTTCGTCGAGCAGGTGCGCCTGGGCGAACAGCGGGCGCAAACTCTCGAGCTTCTGCTTGAGGACTCCGGCTTCGGCGACC
>DASXWF010001104.1:0-1546 GCA_036503835.1 Polyangiaceae bacterium
CGTGAACGACGACGACGACTTCGACCGCGCGTTCGACGACCTGTTCGAGGGCAAGCGCCAATAGGCCTCGAAGACTTTGGCACGAGCAGATCACGATCGGCGCGGGTAGCCATTCCCCGTGCAAGAGCCGGCGAGGCCGGCGGAAGGCCGTCCGTAAGCTTGCGCGAGTCGCCGAACGCTCCTGGTGCTAGACCGCAACACCCATGACTGCCACCGACCGCATCGTCCCCCTGCGCATCGGGCGCAGCGAGCGCACGGCCCTGCCCGCCTCGGCGTTCCTGCCGACGACGCGCGCGGAGATGCGACAGCGCGGCTGGGACGAGCTCGACATCCTGATCGTCACGGGCGACGCCTACGTCGATCACCCGGCGTTCGGTCCAATCCTGATCGCTCGCTTCCTCGAGGGCCGCGGCTACCGCGTCGGCGTGATCGCCCAGCCGAACTGGCAGAACCCCGAGGAGATCGCGCGCATGGGCCGCCCGCGCCTGTTCGCGGGCATCGCCGCCGGCAACCTCGACTCGATGCTGAACAAGCTGACGGCGCAGAAGAAGGTGCGCTCCGAAGATCAGTACTCGCCCGGCGGCCGACCGAACCAGCGCCCGAATCGCGCGAGCATCGTGTATTCGAACCTGTGCCGGCAGGCGTTTCCCGGCTTGCCGATCGTGCTCGGCGGCATCGAAGCGTCGCTGCGGCGCATCGCCCACTACGACTACTGGTCGGACTCCGTACGGCGCTCGATCCTGCTCGACTCGAAGGCGGATCTCCTGGTGTTCGGGATGGGCGAGCGGGCCGCGTGGGAGATCGCGCGCCGGCTCGACGCGGGTGAGCCGCTCGCCGCGCTCGGCGACATCCGCGGCACCGCGCACGTGAAGAACAACCCCGCCGAATGGCGCGCGATCGCCGACCAGCCGAGCCGCTTCACGACCGACGGGCTCACCGTGCTCCTGCCGTCGTACGAGGAAGTGCTCGACGATCGCGCCGCCTTCGCGCGCATGACGCGCGCCTTCCAGCTCGAGACCAACCCCGGCAACGCCCGCACCCTGCTCCAGCCGCACGGCGCTCAGGCCGTGTACATGAACCGCCCGGCGCTCCCGCTCGAAGAATCGGAGATGGACGCGCTCTATGACCTGCCGTTCACGCGCCTGCCGCACCCGAGCTACGGCGGCGAGCGCATCCCGGCGTACGAGACCGTCAAGCATTCGATCGTCACGATGCGCGGCTGCTTCGGCGGTTGCACCTTCTGCAGCATCACCGAGCACGAGGGGCGCATCATCCAGAGCCGCTCCCAGGCGAGCGTGCTCGACGAAATCCGCAAGCTCTCGCGCATGGACGGCTACTCGGGCGTGCTCTCCGACGTGGGCGGGCCCACCGCCAACATGTACAAGATGCGCTGCAAGGACGAGCGCATCGAAACCTCCTGCCGCCGGCTTTCCTGCGTCCACCCGAAGGTCTGCGACAACCTCGTCACCGATCACGGCCCGCTGCTCGAGCTCCTCGCGAGCATCCGCAAGGAGCGCACCGTCAAGCGCGCCTTCATCGCCTCCGG
>DASXWF010001105.1:0-1756 GCA_036503835.1 Polyangiaceae bacterium
GGAGACGTGTCATCTCCTCGTTTCGTCCCTCGGGTCGAAGTCGTCGGCGCGCTTCATCGAGAGCGGGAGTCGGGGAGCGTTCGAGCTCTTCGCGCTCCAGCAGACGCACCTCGTGCGCGTCGCCGAGCTCATGCACAAGTACGCCGATCTCCCGATGGACCTCGCCGACGCTTCCCTGGTGATCCTCGCGGAGGAGCTCGGGTCGGGCCGCATTCTGTCGACGGACAGCCGCGATTTTCGCACCTACCGCTGGAAGCAGCGCCGTCCGTTCAAGAACCTGCTTTTGCCGTGAACGAGGTCCGGTCCGGGTCCTTTGATTCGAAGAGCTTTTCCGCATCTTCTCCTCGGGCACGATGCTGCCTCGGCATGAACGTCGCGTCGAGCGCATCCGGTCAGCGGGCGCTGACGCGTCGCCTGCGAATCCGCCGCTCCGGCTCCAGGCGTACGATCGCTCGGGTCACCGGATCAAAAACGTGCTGGGAGAGACCGCGGCGATGGCATAGCTCGTCGCGGGCTGGAACGTACCGTCGCCGGACCCGAACAGCACGCTCGCCGTGCTCGAGCCGTGGTTGGCCGTCGCCAGGTCGAGCTTGCCGTCGCCATAGAAGTCGGCGGTCGCTACGGAGCGCGCGCCGGCCCGGACGGGGTACTGCACGGCCGGCTGCAAGATTTCCGTCGTGCTGCCGAGCAGCACGGTGACGAAGTTTCCCTGCGCCGCTGCAGCCAGATCCGTCGTTCCGTCGCCGTCGAAGTCACCGGTCGCCAGCGACTCGTAAGCATGACCTGAATGGCTGGTTGGCTCTCCGAAAGTGCCCCTCCCGTCTCCGAGCCGCACGCTCACGCTGCTGACCCTGGTACTTCCGGCCGCCAGATCTACCCAGCCGTCGCCGTTGAAGTCGCCGGAGGCGATCGCCCGCGGCCCGCCGCCGAACGCATAGGGCACCGACGCGGCAAACGTGCCGTCACCGTTGCCGAGGAGCACGCTCACCGAATCCGAATCGTAGTCTGCGGTGGCGAGATCCAGGCTGCCGTCCGAGTCGAAGTCGCCTGTCGTCACGCCCGACGGGCGGAGACCGACGCCGTAGGGGACCGGCACCGCGAGCGTCCCGTCGCCGCCGAGCAGTACGCTCAACGTGTCGTCTCTCCCGGTCACCGCCACATCGAGCTGCCCGTCTTCGTCGAAGTCTCCGACCGCGAGCGAGTTGGCGCCGTCAGGGACGAAATGGCCGCTCCTCTCGTACGTCCCGTCGCCGTTCGCCAACATCAATCCGACGCCAATCGATACCGTGTTCGCCGTCACCAGGTCGAGCCGGCCGTCGCGGTCGAAATCGCCGGTCTTCACCGACATCGGGTTCTCCCCGACATAGTGATGCAGGGGCGTGCGGAACGTGCCCGGCCGTTTCCCGAGCAGAACGCTGACCGTGGCGTCGAGGATTGCGACGTCCAGGACGCCATCGCGATCGAAATCTCCGGTCGTCACGGCGCGCGGAGAGCCGCCGACGGCGTGCCACTGCGCTTCCTCGAAGGTCCCGGTGCCCGTTCCGCGAAGCAGCGCCACCGAAGCCGCGTAGTAGCCCGGCGTCACCAGATCGAGGCTGCCGTCTCCGTCGAAATCGCCACTCGTGATGGAGAAGGTGCCGCCGCCGGCAGGCGATGTGGGGCCCCCGAACACGCCGCTGCCGTCCCCGAGCAGCACGGTGATCGGGTCGGAGCCGTTGTTGCTGGTCGCCAGGTCGACGTGCCCATCTTGGTCGAA
>DASXWF010001106.1:0-7841 GCA_036503835.1 Polyangiaceae bacterium
CTCCGCGAGATCGCGCCAGCCCGTGCCGTCCTCCACCATGATCGAGTAGCCGGCCGAGACCACCAGACCGAGACCGAGCGCGAGCACCCCGCACAGAACGCCCATGCGAACGCGGACCCAGCGAGCGCGCGCGGCCTCGTCGATCACCGCTCTCCTCCCGGCACGGCCGCGGACGGCGCCGCCGCCGGTTCGTCCGCCTCCACGTCGACCGGCAGCTGTCCCGCCGGCAGCACGCGATCGGCGCTCGGCTCGCTCATCCCGAGCAGGGTGCGAGCCACGAACTCGACGCGCTCCGGCGTCTTGTGGCTCGAGAGCTCGAGCTCGAGCACGTGCTTCACCTCGCGCAGCCGCTCCACGCGCGCGTGCGTGCGCCCGAGCTCGTAGCCGAGCTCGACGGAGCGCACGCGCAGCGCCAGGTGCAGCACGAACGCCGCCGTGGCGGCCGCGACCGCGAGCGTCCAGAGCGCGAGGAACGTCCGATCGCTCTTCATTCGCTCGACTCCCCCGCCGTCTCGACGCGGCGCGCCGCGCGCAGCTTGGCGCTGCGCGAGCGCGGGTTCGTCTCCACCTCGGCTTCGGAGGGGACGAGCGGCTTCTTGCTGAGCGGCTCCCACTCGGCGCGGACGTAGAGCTCGCGCTTGACCGCGCGGTCCTCGATCGAATGAAAGCTGAGGATCGCGGTGACGCCGCCCGGAACCACGCGCTTGCGGGCGAAGCCGAGCAGCGCCTTGAGCTGCGCGTTCTCGCCGTTCACCGCCATACGCAACGCCTGAAACGTGCGGGTGGCCGGGTCCACGCCGCCCACGCGCCGCGGTCCGACGGCGCGAACGACGGCCCGCCGCAGCTCGAGCGTGTCGGTGAGCCGCTCTGCCGCGTGCGCCTGCTTGATGCAGCGCGCGATGCGCCGCGACGCGCGCTCCTCGCCGAGCTCGAAGATCAGATCGGCGAGCTCGTCCTGCGACACGCGCGCGATCAGATCGAGCGCGGTCTCGCCGCGCGTCGGGTCCATGCGCATGTCGAGCGGCCCGGCGGCGCGGAAGCTCATCCCGCGCGCGGGGTCCGTGAGCTGCTCCGAGCTCACGCCGAGGTCTGCCATCAGACCGTCGATCTGCTCGATGCCCGCCGCGTCGAGCGCCGCTTCGATCTCGTCGAACGCCGCGTGCGTCACCGTCGCGCGCGCGCCGAACTCGGCGAGCCGCGCCGTGGCCGCGGCGATGGCGCGCGGATCGCGGTCGAACCCGAAGAGCCGCACCTCGGGGCGCGAGCGCAAGAGCGCCGACGAGTGTCCGGCACCGCCGAGCGTCGCGTCGACGAACACCATGCCGGGCGCCTGCGCGAGCGCCGCCAGCATCTCGCCGAGCATCACCGGCGCGTGGAAAAACGCGCTCGGATCGCCGTCGAGGCGGGTGGCGGCCATCATAGCTTCACCTGCTCCATGGCGGCGCGAAGCTCTTCGACTTCGCTTTCGGACACGACGAGTGCGCGATCCCATTCCTCCTTGGACCACAACTCGAGCGTCTGTCCCATCCCCGCCCAGACCGCCTCCTTGTCGAGCCGGGCACGCGCGCGCAACTCCTGCGGAATCAGCACCCGCCCCGAAGCGTCGAGCTCGCACTCGACCGCGGCCGAGACGTAAAGCCGCCGAAAGCGCACCGCGTGCTTGGCGAGCCGCGGCAGCTCCATCACCTTCGCCTCGAACGCTTCCCAGGCACGCACCGGATAGAGGTGCAGACAGGGATCGAACAGATCGGGCGCCAGCACGATGCGCGCGTCGCCGTTCGCCGCCACGAGCTCGCGAAAGCGAGCAGGCAGACTGATGCGTCCTTTCGCATCGACGCTGTGCGTGAAGTGCCCGCGGAACATCGGCTCGGTTCTGGTTCGGCTTCCCACAGGACGGGCTGAGCTGACACTCAGCCCCACTATTTCCCACTGGGATAGCCGAACCTACGGGCGACCGGCGGATGCTGTCAACGGTGCTCACAGCCTGAACCATGAGGAATCACGTGAGCTTTTGTCCAGCTCTTTGAACCTACATGAACACGCTATCAGTGTTTGGTGGCAGAGAGATTTTTTGGGTTGAGGGCACGCAAGGGCGCGCGTGATGCCGAAGACGGCGGGCGGAGGCGAAGCGTTTCCGCAAACAGAAAACAGGCGACGAGGGCAGGTGCGAGAGCGACGAGGGTCATGCCTCGACTGCTCAGCAACCGCCGTTCCGCGAACGGATCCGAACGAGATCGAGGGTTTAGACGCCCGGCTCGGAACAGGACGTGTCCGTCGAGACACGGCTGGGAGCCGCCGTTCGAGTCGAGCCCGCCGAGGCGCCGGCGTCCGAGCTCATCCAGCCCGCCTCTCTCGACTCCCCCGCCTCATGTGTATGCAATACACATTGCGTGCTCATTCGCTCGTGCCGCTACGAACCGCCGTCGCAGCATCGAGCTCGACCACGGGAGCGGCTCTCCGGTCTGCGCACGCGCGCTCACCGTCCGAAACCACGCGTCCGTGCGGGCCACGCCGGAAATCAGGGGGCCGGGTACTCGACCAGGTTGCCCGTGAGCGTCAGGAGCGTCAGGGTCGTCCAGCTCAGGTTGTAGTAGCGGCTGCGAGCCAGGAGCTCGCCGGTCGCGACCAGCTCGTAGCCCTCGTTGACGAGCGTCTGAAAGATCGCGTCGTGCATGGCGCCGACCGCTGCGCTGCCGACGAAGACGGCCGACTGCGGGCCGTTGGGATCCGAGTCGGGATCGGGATGCTCGCTGCCGTTCAGGTCGTAGCCGTCGACGATGTTGGCGGCGCCGACGTCGCTGAAAAATCCGCTGATCTTCGCGAGGTACGCGGCCGCGCGCGGCTCGCCGTTGAGGCAGTAGTCGAGACCGATGCGAAACGGTACGCGCGCCGAGTCATACTGGTAGTTCGTGGGGCCGCCGTCGAACGGGACCTTGGGGTTGCCGTCGATGTCGCACCAGGCCGGAGCGAGCCCGTTGTCCTGGTTGCCGCTCGCCTGGTTGAGCGACGCGGCGAGGATCCTGTAGCCGGTGTCGATGACGCGGTTCCAGCCGTCGTTGCCCGACACCTCCGCGAACACGCGGTACTCGTTCGGCGCGAAGTACGACGCGTTGAAGACGAGGTTGCCGCCCCACTCGTCGCCCGCGAGCAGGAAATCGCCCTGCGAGTGATCGATCTCGTGATCCCAGACAGCCTGAATCTGACGTTTGGCGAGGTTCAGGTAGGTATCGTCGAGCGAGCCCTGACCGCCCCACTGGCGGTCGGCCATCACGAGCGCCCACGCGATGTCCTCGTCGGAATCGGTCGCGCCCCCCGTCCCGAGCACCTGCGTGCCGGCGGCGTTGATGTACCAGTGCATGAGCTGATTGCCGTTCAGCCAGAGCTGCGAGTACTTCCAGAGCTCGTCGAAGAGCGTCCGATCGTCCATCGCGACCGCGATCATCATCCCGTACGCGATGCCTTCCGACACCGTCGAGTTGGTTTCCGAGCCCGGCGAGTTCGGCCGCTTCACCCGCAGGTGCCCGCCCGCCCCGTCGGCCGTCACGATCTCGTCTTTCCAGCGCTGGTACGCGCGCCGCGCGTCCTCGTGATCCGGCGCCGCCGGATAGACGCAGCGACTGAGCCGCTCGTTCACCGGAAACGGATAGCGCGCGCCGTTCACGCTTCCGCCACCGCTTCCGCCCGTCCCCGCTCCCGCCCCGGTCCCCGCTCCTCCTACTCCACCAGTTCCCGCTCCCGCTCCGCCCGCCCCCGCTCCTCCGGTTCCCCCACCCCCGCTCCCGCTCCCACTGAATCCCGCGCTGCCACTGGCGCTGCCTCCCACCCCTCCGCCTCCGCTCCCACTGCCCGTCCCCGCCCCGCTCCCGCTCCCGCCGCCCGTCCCGGCCGTCCCGGCCCCGCCCGCCGTTCCGCCGCCTCCAACTCCGCCGGTTCCGCTCGCGGCCATTCCCGCGCTACCCGCCCTCGGCGCGTCTTGCGGCGCCTCGTCAGCTCCGCAGCCGGTGAGCGACAACAACAAACAGGCGATCGCGATCCGGTTCGTATTCTGCATGGGGTTTTAGAAGCCGACCTCCGCTCCGACGCTCGTGGTCAGTATGAGGGCAGAGTACGGGAAAGTCCCGCTCGCGGAAATCTCCGCTCGCATCAGAAGGCCGGGCCCCGCCCAGAGCGCGACGCCCGTGCCAGCCGCGACGAAGCCGTCGCCGGCTCGCTTCCAGAGCTCGAGCGTTTGCTCGAGGTCGTTGCCGCCCTGATTCGGAGGCGCGCTCGGATCTTCGCGCACGTGCACGCTGCCTTCGAGATCGAACATCGAAAGGCCCGCCGCGAAGCTGAAGAACCCGGAGAGGGCGTGGCGCGCGAACGCGTCGCTGCCCAGGAAATGCGTCGCGCGGAGCTCCGCCGACCACGGCACGAACGCACCCGCGCCCGCTCCTTCCGGAGCGCCGCCGAAGAACGCGTAGCCGACGCGCGCGCCTACCGTCGTATCGTAGGCGACCAGACGCTCGTAGCCGAGGAGCACGCGCAGGGGCGCGCGCGCGAAGACCAGCGGCTCGTTCGTGTAGACCGGCGTTCCGAAGTAGCGCTCACCGTCGCTCTCGCGGTAGCACGCGTACCCCTCGTTTTCCTGCGAGTGGAGCGAGCAGGCGCCCGCGCCGCGCACGATCCCCGCGGCCGCCGAGACGTCGAGCGAAACCCAGTTCTTGCGCCGGTCGACCAGCTCGCAAAATCCCTCCCACGAACAGCTCGCGCCCCCCTCGCAGTCCGCGTCGCTCCGGCACGGGACCTGCTCGATGACCTCGCTCGGACAGCCGATCAGACCCGGCGGACAATCCGCGGGATCGGGACAACGCGCTCCGGAGCGCGCCAGATCGGGGCGCTCGCTCGGATGGATCACCTTGACGACGTACGGGTACGCGCGCGAGCCGCTGAACGCGAGCACCGCGCCTTCCTCGTCATGAACGCGGATGTAGTAGTGAATGTCACCCGTGATCGTGCTCACCTCGAGGCAGGGAATGGCGCCCCGAAAGCGCTCGCTCCGGCCTTCGCGCGAGAGCTCCAGCGTGGTCCAGCGCGGCGCCCCGAAGATCCGATAGTGCACGAGCACGCGCGCCGCCGGCATCCCGTGCGGCAGCTCCACGCTGACGGGCACCGGGGTGAGGATCCCCTGCTCGGCGCGGCGCTGCTCGGCGGGAACGTGCAGCAGCGCCGGCCCCGAGCCGCGAACCGGACCACGAGCCTGGGCATGACCGGAAGCGGCGGACAGCACCCCGCCGAGCAGCGCGATCAAGGCTCTGCGGGAGGTCATGGCGCGACTCCCGGCTTCGAAGCGATCACGTGGAACTCGACGCGGCGGTTCGTGGCGCGCCCCGCCTCGCTGTCGTTGCCGGCGAGCGGGCGGTCGGGGCCGTAGCCCTTGGCCACGAGCCGCGCCTCCGTGATGCCGTGCTCGACGAGCCATGCCAGCACCGCGCGCGCGCGCTCGTCCGAAAGCTTGCGATTCGACTCGACGCTGCCGGTGCTGTCGGTGTGCCCCTGGATCTCGACGCGCTCGAGCTCCGGGTGCTCGCCGAGCACGCGCCGCACCGCCTCGAGGATGCCGGCGCTCTCGGGGCGCAACTCGGCGGTGCCCGTCTCGAACTTCACCTGCTCCGAGATCACGATCTGCGCCGCTACGAGCTTCGCGGCCGGCGGCGGACAACCGTTCCGGTCGCGATCCTGGCTCGCTACGCCCGCTTCCGCCGGACAAGCGTCGATCGGATCGTCGAAGCCGTCGCCGTCGCTGTCCGGCGCCGGCGGACAGCCGTGCAGGCGCCGCTCGCGATGCGCGGGACCGGCCTGTTTCGGACAGGCGTCGAGCATGTCGGCGATGGCGTCACCGTCGGTGTCCGTGGGCAGCTCCGGGCAGCCGTTCATCAGCGGATCTTCGGAAGCGGCTCCCGCGACGCTCGGGCACGAGTCGTGCGCGTCCGCGACCCGATCGCCGTCGCGATCCGGCGGCGGCGCGGGCTCCTCCGGAGAGTAGGCCACGCTCGCGAGCACGCGCAGGTCCGCCGCGCCGACGCCCTCCCCGAGGCCGGGACCCGCGCCGAGCGCGATCACGACCGGGCCCGCGCCCGGCACGTAGCGGGCGCCGAGCAGCGCTTGCCCGGAGCTGCTCCGCGGGTCGAAGAGCTTCGCGTCTCCACCGAACGCGAAACGCCCGGCGAGCTCGGGACCGACGCCGAGCTCACCCTTGCGGTCGAGCGCGACGCTCGCCGCAAGCCCGAGCGTGAGGGAAGTCCCCGTGCGCAGCGGCAGCAGGCCGTCGATGACCGCGCTCCGCGCGAACAGCACACCGAGCTCGCCGCCGAGACGCGCGCGCCGGCCCTCCGTGCTCGCTCCGACGAACGGCCGCACGCCGAAGCCGGGATCGCCAGCCCAGTCTCGCGAGGCGCTCGGAACGCGCAGCTCCACTCCGGCCGCGAGCTTTTCCGACGCGTCCGCCGCGCCGAGCACGCGCGCCCGCACGAGCAGCCGCGCGTCGCCGAGCCCCGCGCCGGTCGCGGGCGGTGCACCGGCGGCAGCGGGGCCTTGCCCGGATTGTGCGAGCAAGACGGGCAGCTCGAGCGCGAACAGCACACGATGCGCGAGCGCGAACGACGCGCCGAGCGAGAGCCAGAACTGCTCGGAAACCAGCGCCGACTCGGTTTGATCGGGCGCGAGCACGGTCACCGGGTGGCTCGCGAAATCGAACGCGAGACGGGCCCGGAACGTGCTCGCGCCCCGCGCGTCGGCTCCGCCCACCGTGAGCGCGCGGTCCCCTGCGGGCGGCGGCGGCAGCGCGGGGGAGGCCGTCTCGGCGCGAGCCGCAGCTGCATCCGCGAGCACGCAGAGCAATAAGCCTGCGGCCGCGCCTAGCCTTACTTCGCCAGTCTTTGGCGGCAGCAGATCACGATCGGCGCGGGTCGCCATGGGTCACGTGACAAAACCGGCGAGGCCGGCGGAGGGCTGTCTCTCCCAACGCGAATGTCGCGAGGCCTCGCGACCGTCCGCGGAGCGAGCCACCCCGCAGACTTCGTACTCCCGCCCGGGCTTTCCCGGAAATCCGGCGGAGTAGTCCCGTCGCATGCCGCCTTCTCTCACGGCGGGGGCGCGTTTGCTATGCTGAGCGGAGCTTGAACGCGCTCCTTCGCCCGCCGAAGTTTCTCGCCTGGGCGGCACTCGCGCTCGCCGCGCCGGTGCTCGGCTGCTCCGCCGACGCGGTGACGGCGCCCGAGCCCGGCGTGGAGACGCCCGGAGCTTTCGTCGCCGTCGAGAGCGACCAGGGCATCCGGCTGTTCCGCGTAGTCGGGCGAGGCGCGCTCGGAGATGGCGACGCCTTGATGGTGCTGATCCTCTACGCGGCGCGACCGGCGAGCTTTTCCGAAGCCCGCGAGCTCGCACGGCGGCCGCAGCTCGCCGAGGAAGTGCATCAGTACTTCTACGAGGAGAGCCGCATCCGTGCCCGGCCGCACGAGGTCGTCTGGTTTCGCACGCTGACGGCGCAAGAGACCGCCCCCGAAACACCATGAGCCCCCGCGCGCACGGCAGCCGTGGCCTCGCGCATTGCTGCGCGCTCGCCGCCCCGCTCCTCGCGATGGCGAGCTGCTCGCGGCACGTCGAGCTCTACGAACCGGCCGACGCCTCCGTGTCCGTCGTCGAAGGCCCCAAACCGCCCGACGAGATCCCGGTGGTCGAGGACTCCGGCGTGACGGAGAGCGAATACGCGACCTGCGCCGAACGGCCCGCCGGGGACTGCCGCGGCGCGAACGATTTCCCGTGCGACTTTCAACGCTGGGTGGAAACCACGGCGGACACTTGCA
>DASXWF010001107.1:0-4708 GCA_036503835.1 Polyangiaceae bacterium
CGGTGCTCGACTGTGACCCCGCCGTACCGGAAGAGGTGCGCTGCGTCTCGGCGGTGAAGCACAATGCAACCACTCCCGAGTTCTTCACTCCGGGCATCATCAACGAAGCCGTCTTCGAAATCGATACACCGCTCTTTTCGAACACCGTCAGGCGCCGCAAGGCCTGGGAGATCAAGCTCGAGACGAACCTGATCCAGCAGCTCCAGGGCGGCGACTCGGGTTCGGGCTGCCGCGACAAAGAGACGGATCTGCTTTCCATGACCGCGACCGAATCGGGCGGGCTGGAACAGATCGCCGTGGATCTTGCCTACAAGAAGGACAAGCTCGACCTTTGCGGCTGGATCAAGAGCACGGTCAAGGCCGGCGCCGCCGCGGTCACGCACGCCAGCATCGACAACGACGGCGTGCCGGACGAGTACGCCCTCAACCGGGTCGCCGGTTCGGACTTCGTTCTGAACGTCACCCGCTCGGCCCTCGGCCTTCAGACATTTCCCGTCAGCATCGCCGGCGATCCCGAGATCGGAAACATGGCCGTCGGCACCTTCACCGGCGGCAGCAAGGCGCTGGTCCTGACCAACGCCGGCTCGCTCCTCGGCGCCGCGTTCAACGGCGGTCCCACCCCCGCCATCAGCGGCGCTCCGGCGACCACCTACGAACAAGTCGTCGCCATTCGCCTGAACGGCGACTCGGCCGACGATCTCGTGGCTCAGCGTGCGGACGGGAGCTTCGACGCGTTCCTGGGTGGCTCGAGCGGGCTGCAATTCGCGCCGGCGATTCACCCGATCCCGCTGCAAATCGACCGCGACGGCCGGCCCGACTTCATCTGGATGAACGGCCAGGCCCGCGTCGACAGCACGAGCTCGATCAACGGTCCCTCCACGCGCGACGTGATTCCGAACACCATCGACCTCTCGAAGGCTCTCTCGGGAAGCTTTCGGCGCGTCACCGGCACGAACGCCGGCATCCAGGACATCGTCACCCTCGGCAAGGACGAGGCCGGCGGCGGCGTCGTCATCTGGTGTTTCTCGAACGGCAACGGCCTCGAATGCCGTCCCGCGCTCGACGCCAAGTTCGCGGTCCCCACGCGAGACCCCGTCGACATCGAGGTCCGGGACTTCAACGGCGACGCCATCGACGACCTTCGCATCTTCTACGCGGGTGGAAGCCCGACGCCCCGGGTCATTCTCGGCACCCCCACGGGCTTTCGGCCCCTTCCGGGCAAGCCGAACTTCCAGCCCGCCGAGACCTTCATCGGCGTGACGCCGGTCAGCGTGGGCCTGGTGGCGGGCACGTTCGGGTTCGAGAACGAGGACGACTTGCTCGACGTGACCATCTTCGACGAGGAGATGAACGAGGTGCAGTCGCTCGACGACGCGCTCGCCTTCGCCGAGCCGTTCGACGTCAAGACCGGGAACTTCAACGACGACGGCGAGGCCGCGGCGCTGGCGGCGGGCGAGCGGCCGTTCGATGACGTGGTCATCCTGAGCGGCGGCGAGATCTTCACGCTGATGTCGAACGGCGACGGCACCTTCACGCCGCTCGAGCTCGACGGTGACGGCGACTTCGTCGCGATTCAGATCAACGACGCCAACGGCGACGGCATCCAGGACCTCGAAGCCACGCGCGACGACGGCTCGGTCACCGTATTCGCGGGCGACCCGACGGGACCGGACGGCATCGACACCTCGGGCAGCAACTTCACCGGCGTGCCGAGCGCCTCGAGCGACGACGGCCGCATGCTCGTCTTGAGCGGGCTCGGCGTGGACACCGTCGCGGCCACCGAGGCGCGCCTCAAGCTCACCGTCCAGCCCGGCGACACCTCGGCGCTCGCCGAGCTCAACGTCGGCATCTTCGACGGCGACAACGGCGGCCTGCACCAGTTCGAGGAAGAGACGAACCTGCTCAAGACTTGCTACCGCCTGATCGCCGATCCATGCGGCGACGGCAACGTCGGCACGTGCATCGGCGGGCCCCTGCCGAATCCCGAGATCTTCACCGTGTCGAGCGACTCGCTCGGCGACGACGTGTGGGACACGATCTACCAAGGCGCCCACTCGCCGCTCGCGTCGGTCGCGGGCGACGGCACGCCCCCGCTCACCTATCAGCTGCGCGTCTTCCTGTCCGAAGACTGCGCCGTTCCTCCCGCGCCAGGAACTGCTCTCTCGGTCGCGACCGCCGACGCCTTCAAGGTGCGTTCGAACGCGATGGTGAGCCTGCCGCTCGGCGAGTTCTCGATCGTCGCCTCCGACTCATCGGGTCCGTTCGGTGCCGGCCTCCAGCCCTACCTGCGCGACACCGAATACGACGGCACGTTCTCCCTGCCCATCGCGGTCGGCAGCAGCGCGAGCGAAATCCAGCTCAAGGAAGCGGACGCCGACGACCTCGACGACTCCACGCCGGGGGTCTCGCTCGGCGCGAACAGCGAGATCCAGTACCGGCTGCTGAATCCGAGCGGCACGCCCGCGTCCCTCGTGGGCGCCGAGAACACCACGGCGACGACCCTGGTCACCAACCCCTCGGGCAACAACGACGGGTCGACGACCGACGTCGAGACCCGCATCCACACCATCACGAGCCCCACGCCCGGCGTGTGGACCTGGCAGTGGGAGAACCTCGCCGCCTCGAACGCCGTGCATCTCTACACGCCGCTCGGTTCACCCACCACGTTCGAACTGCTCGGCGCGCGGCGGCTCAGGCCGGCGACCGGCTCCGTGGTCTCCTCCACGGCATGGCGCGAACAGGCCGACGCGGCGCTCCCCTGGTTGCCGCTCGTGCTCGGACGCGAGATCGACGGCGAGCTCGCCGGCCAGAGCGTCCGCATCGCCTCGGCAGCCGACGTGCGGCGCGTGCTCGATGATCCTTCCCGGACGCCGATCGCCGTACTCTTGCGCGAGGTCCTCGGGAGCAAGCTCAACTGGCTCAGTCGCCTCTCGCGCGGCGAGGACATCAAGGGCGCCCTGGTGTACGGCACCACGATTTCGGTGCGCACGACCCTCGCCCAGGCCGACGACGAAATCGCGGGTCTCGTCCGCTCCGACGCGCTCGGCGCAGAGCGGCTCGCCACGATGCTCGGCGCGGTCAATCTCGGAGAGATCACCTACCAGCAGCCGGGCGTGCCGTTTCCGGACAGCCCCATGCTGGACGACGACGGCGACGGCATCATGAACCTCAAGGACAATTGTCCTTCCGTCCCGAACGTCGATCAGGTCGACAGCGACGACGATCGCGTGGGTGACGCCTGCCGCGTCCTGCCGAGCGTCTGCGTGCTCGAGCGCGGCGCGGGCGAGTACGAAGCCTTCTTCGGCTACGACAATCCGCTGTCGTTCCGCAGCCTGCCCGTCGGTTCGCGCAACGCGGTGGCAGCGGCCCTCGCAGGCGACGAATGGAACGAGCTCGATCACGGCCAGCCGACGGAGTTCGACAGCGGCTCCGTGCGCGGCGCCTTCCGCGTGCCGTTCGCCGCTGCCGACAGCGTGAGCTGGACGCTCGAGGACACGGTCGTCGAGGCCACGGCCGAAACGCCCCGCTGCAGCGGTCGCGAGCTCGCGACGCTGCCGGCCATCGCGCGCGTGGCGCTCTTCGGCACTGAATCGGTCGTGCTCGGCGACTACGTCGGCGTCAGCGCTCCCGACGGTGTGGCGAGCGTCGTCAGCGGTGGCGAGCTCAGCGTCGGCTCGCACGCCACGATCGGGAGCCTCTACGCGGGCGGTCGCGTGAGCGTGGGACGCGCCGGACTCGTGCACGGCTCGACCGGCGGCTCGGCGCTGGCGATCGACTCCAGCACGGACGTTCGGGGCCTGCGGCTGACCGGCGCCACGCTGCGCGAGCACTCGCTCGCCTGGAGCCTGGCTTTCGACGAGGGCGTCGCTCGCGACATCAGCGCCGGGTTCGGTGAAGAGCTCGTGCTCGAGCCCGGCCGGTACCGCAAGGTCGTGGTCGGCAACGGTGGCACGCTCCGGCTCGGCGCGGGCGAGTATCAAATCGCTTCGCTCGAGGTCAGCCGCAACGGCACGCTGGCCATCGACGCAGGTGACGTGACCGTTCACGTTGCTTCGACTCTCGGCGTGACCGGCGAAACACGGCTGCTCGATGGCGACGCATCTCGTCTGACGCTCGGTTACCTGGGAACGGCGCCGGCGCTGATCGAGAGCTCGCTCACCGCCGTCGTCGTGGCGCCGAACGCGGCGCTCGAGCTCGGCGGCGCGCAACGCGCAAGTTACGCGGGCGCGTTCTTCGCGCGCCGGATTGCGGTCAAGCCGGGCAGCCAGGTGCACGCGATCACACCGTAAAGCGGCGCCGCTCCCGCCGGGCAGCCGGGTGCTGTATACTGGGTTTTCGCGATGCTCGGGCGAGTGCTGGCCTGGCCTCTGGCGCTACTGATTCTGGCGTCGCTGGTGTTGCCCGCCTTGCTGGTGTTCGCCGAGGTGCCGAGGCGTTGCGAGAGCGCGTTGTTGGTCATGCGCTGCGGACCCGGCGATCCCGTGCTGAAGCTCTTGTATGCGCTGGCCCCGATGACCGTCGCGCTGGCCCTGTGCAAGGTCGGCTGCGTGGGGATGGGGCTCGCGACCTTCGTGCGCCCTGCGGAGAAACTACGAGCGTGGCTCACGGCGTGCGCGGAGTGCACCGTCGTGTTCGGTGTCCTCGTGTTCGTTGCACGCTACGCCGTCACACCGCCGCTCGAGAGGCCGTTCCTTTTGACGAGTCGCAT
>DASXWF010001108.1:0-5714 GCA_036503835.1 Polyangiaceae bacterium
CATGATCAAGGCGTGCGACGTCAGCGCATTTCCAGACTCTCGCCCTGGAGACGCGGCCCGCGGTCGCGCCCCACCGGCGCGGCGGCGGCACGAGCCGCGAACCCCTTCAGCAAAGTGCATGCCGGCACTTTCCGAAGCCAAGCTCATCGTTCCGCGTGGCGGCGCACGTGTGGCGAATCTGCCGGACTTCCGGAGACTTCGCGGCACCGGTCGCACGAGTTCCATCGGCAGACTGGACGACCCGCGGCGCGTCGCCCGTTGGCGCGAGTAGCGCCGGTGGCGCGAGTAGCGCCACGGCGCGTGGCGCAAGTAGCGCCAGTTCGTATGCCCCGAGCGCACGTGCTCAGCGCGGATTCGCGCTGCTCGGATCCCGGGTTATCCTGCTCGCCAGGATGTCGAAGATCCGAGCACTCTGGGTGTTGGCGGCCGTCGTCGCAACGGCGGCGTGTGGCAGTAGCAGCCGCGATGACGGCGCGTCCCCTGGCGGAACCGGGGGCCAGGGAGGTTCCGCCGGCCTCGCCACGACCGGTGGAGCAGGCGGGACCGGCGGGACCGGCGGGGCCAGTGGAGCAGGCATTGGTGGAGCGAGCGGCGCGTCGAACGTCGGGGGCGCGGCTGGCAGCGGCGTCGTCGCCGGGCAGGCGGGTAGCGCGAGCGCGCTGCCGAGCGAGCACGAGATCTGCGTGGAGTACACGCGAGCGGTGTGCAACCGCATGTACAACGAGTGCTCGGGCGCGCCGATCGAAGACGAGCCCTGCGAGGACTCGACGGACTGGTGTCCGGACCGCCTGTTCGTCGAAGGGTCGAGGGTGACGGTGTCGGATGTCGTCGCCTGCATCGCGCGCTGGAAGGCGACCTCGTGCGAGGACATCAGCCAAGGCTATTATCCCGATTGCGAGCTGCCGCGCGGGGATACGGCGCTCGGCTCGTCGTGCGCCTTCTCGGTTCAGTGCGCCAGTGGTCGCTGCGGTTCCTACGGCCAGGATGAAGCCCACCCGGACTGCGGCGTCTGCGTCGAAGAAACCTTGGACAAGGGCGATCCCTGCGAGCCGAGCGACCAGTGCCCCCTCGACAGCGAATGCACGGGCGGCATCTGCACGTCCACCTACGTCTCCAATCTACCGGCGGACTCGCTGTGCACGCGGTTCGGCCAATGCGTCGACGGCTACCGCTGCTTCGACACGGAAGACCGCATGGAGCAGCGCTGTCAGCCGATCCCCAGCGAGGGCGAGGCGTGCGATCGCCTCAACGTCTGCACGGTGGGTCTATTTTGCACGCCAAACGGCTGCGTCCCCGCGGCGAGCGCGGGGGAGCCGTGCAGCGTCGCCGATCCGATTCTGTCGCTGACCACGCCTCAATACATCTGCGCACCCGACGCCGTCTGCGACCAGGACGCGAGCCCCGGTCCCACCTGCGTGGCCCGAGGCGCACCGGGCGAACCTTGCACCCCGGCCGTGGACGTCACCGATCCGCGAGCCACCTGCCTCACCGACCTGCACTGCATCTGTGACGACGACACCTGCGCGACCGGCACCTGCTCGATCCGGCGCTACGCCGGTGAGAGCTGCGCCGAAACTGGCGCGCGCTGCGTTGCTGGGAGCACTTGCGTCGACGGAACCTGTGAAGACACGGGTCTGCAGGGCTGGGACGAAAAGGCCTGCGGCGGTTAGGCCGGTACGCTACTACGTCCCCAGGGCCGCTCGGGCCTCGGTTCTGAGCTGGTCGATCGAGACCGCGCGGGACGTAAAGAAGATCGAGACACGCCCGTCGTCTTCGAAGACGCTGAACGATTGGTTCAGAAAGGTCGACAGCCGCCCGTTGGACGAGCGCCGACGTGAAAGCGCTCGACGATGTGGCATCGGCGTCCCGAGCTTGGAGTCTCACGTCCGGCTGGATGCTCGCTCGTAAGAAGCGCGGACGAGTTCCTTTACCACCGCGAGCTCGTTTTCGTCGCGTGGGCCGTAGACCATGACGATGTTGTCGGGCAAGCCGTGTTTCCCGGCGAGGGGGTGTCGCTCGGCCCAACCGTTCGCGATGACAGCATCGACGATGGTACTGGGAAGCGACATGTGCAAACTGCCGTCGCTCGGCGGGTGAAGGTGGGCGAATTCGTGGTCCACCATGAAGCAGTCACGCTCTTTGGGGCTCTGCTCCGGCAGGTGAAAGGCGCGCGCGCCTGGAACGGAAACGAGGCTCGGCCCGACCACGACGCGGGAGAGTGAACGGGCAAAATCGAAGACGCGCTCCCGCAGCGGGCGTGGTGCGAGCTGCGTGAGCTGGGTGTGGGGATTCGTGGTGGTCGTGTTCGGTCGTGGCCCCGAACGACGCTGACTGACGAAACTGGGCGATGGTTCCATCGGAAGCGCAGAGTAACGCTCGTCGAAGCCCGTGTCAGTTCGCGAGCAGGTGCAGCCCGAGGCTACCTGCCCGACTGAAAGCGCAGGGTCGGGAAGGGCGACTCGTCCTCTTCGAATTGCCAGACGGTATCGAAGTCCCACCCCTCGAAGCTGTCGGCCGATTGCATTTCGACCGCCGTCAGAGCTTCGCCGACCGAGCCGGGTGCGGTGTCGAGGAAGTAGGAAGCCGTGATCTCGTAATCCGTGTTCGCGGCGACCTCGCCGACGAGACCCTCGGCGCCCTGACCGTCGAGTGAGCTCGGCGCGGCGTAGCAGCGGCTCAGCGTCGCCGGTCCGCCGGTGATGTCGCCGACGAGACCGCCGGCTTCCGGCCCGCTCACGGAGCTCGCTTGCGCGTACGAGTCTCGGATCTCGCCGCCGAACAGGGTGCCGACGAGACCGCCGATCGAAAACTGTCCGCTGACGGAGCCGGCCGCAAACGAGCGTTCCACGAGACCGGGCGTCGACTGCCGCCCGACGAGACCGCCGACTCGACCGTTCGCCGTCACCGAAACCGTGCTCCAGGAGCGCCGCACCGTGCCGAGGTTCACACCGAGCAAGCCGCCCACGTGAGCACCGCCCTCGCCGATCGTTCCGCGAGCGGAGCAATCCTCCACCAACCCTTGGTTCGTTCCGGCAAGCAAACCGACATGGTCCCCTGCCAACAGCACGCCGTCCACGTGCACGTTTCGCAGCGTGCCCGAGTTTCGGTTCGTGACGAGTCCGAAGCTCGTCGGGGCCATCGTGGCATCGACCGTTCCGTCGAACGACAAGTCCCGAACGAGCGCCTCCTCGCCGATCGCAGCCAGGAAGGTCGCCGTGAGTCCGTGGATCGAGTGCCCGCGACCGTCGAAGTCACCGACGAAAGGCGTGGCCTCACTGCCGATCGTCGCGAAGGCAGGCTGCACGTCGTCCACGACCACGGAGTCGCCGAGCGCGAACGCGCTTCCGAGCGGATAGTCGTCCGTTCCGACGAGCGCGAGTTGTTCCGGTAGACAGATCAAATACGGATCGCTGCCGTCACCGGTTCCGGGCAGGACGTCCGCCTCGGCTGCGTCGCAGCGCGGGTCGCGTACCGGTTCGGGAGCGCCACTTTCGCCGCCCGCACCCCCGTGGTCCGCGCCGGCGCTCCCGCCCGCCCCGCCGCCGCCGGTCTCGTGCGCGCCGGCTTCTCCGCTCATCGCTCCCGTGCCTTCGCCCGCGGCGCCTCCGGAGCTCGAAGGAGCGCCGGCGTCACCTGCCTGGCCCGCGCCTCCGCCCGTTCCGGCGCCTGCGCCCGCCCTTCCGCCGTTTGCGCCCGCTCCGGCCTTGCCTCCGCTCCCGCCGGCCTGGCCCGCGCCGGTTCCCGAAGCACCCGCCGCGGGCGTTCCGCCGTCGCCCGAGTCGCCGCACGCCGACACGACTCCCCAAACGCTCGCGACGCTCAAGAGCCAAACACCACGCATCTCGGACATGGATTTCGGCGTGCAGTATAGGTCGAAATCGGTGTAGCGACGCAACGGGCAGGTGTCGTAAAACCAGCGGCCCGGCTCGCGTGCTCGGACTTACTTGCGGGAGCGCGCCTTGCGTTGCCACGCCGCTTGCTCCCGCGCGAGGTGCCGCTTGATGAAATCGATGAAGACGCGCGTCCGCGCCGGGACGAGCTTCGCCTCCGGATAGACGACGTGGATCGGCTGCGGCGGCGGTTCGAACGCGGACAGCACCACCCGGAGCGCCCCGCTCGCCACGTAGGGCATCACCTGGTAGCCGAAGAACGTGCCGATCCCGAGGCCGCGCGCGCAGGCCTCCGCGGCGGCGGCGGACTGATTGACGCTGAGGTTACCGCGCACCGGAATGCTGAGCGCCTTGCCGTCGACCGAGAACGTCCAGTTCGACGAGCCGGCGCGCCAGAAGCGCACGCAGTTGTGTGCGTGGAGGTCCCGTGGATGAGCCGGCGTCCCGTGCGCCCGCAGGTAGCTCGGCGCGGCGACCGTCAAACGCGGCATGCTCCCGACCTGCTGAGCGATGAGTGACGAGTCTTCGAGCGCACCGATGCGAATGCCGATGTCGTGGCCTTCGTCCACGAGGTTCACCACGCGGTCGAGCAGGTGAAGCTCGGCGACGACCTTCGGGTAGAGCTCGAGGTAGGTGACGACGGCACCGACGACGTGCCGCTGCCCGAACAAGACGGGAGCGGTGATGCTCAAGCGACCGCGCGGCTCGCTCTGCTCGGCGCGGAGCTCCGCCTCGGCTTCGTCGACCACCGACAGCGCCTCGCGACAGCGCAAGAGGTAGCGGCGCCCGGCGTCCGTGATCGCGATCCGGCGCGTGGTGCGCTGGAAGAGCCGCACCCCGAGCTCCGCTTCCAGCCCGGCGAGCACCCGCACGACGGAAGGGAGCGACGTGTCGAGCGCCCTCGCCGCTCCGGTCAGGCTGTTTTCATCGGCGATGGCGACGAAGGTGCGCATGGCCTTCAGCTTGTCCACGGACCGAAGATTACTCCGGAATACGGAGTAGTAAAATTAGGGGCGCACCATTGATCCCGGAAGCGGAAGACTCCAGATTGCCTCTCGCAGCCACCAGGAGCAAAATCTCAATGCGCCGAGAGTCCCCGAACCCGCTTCGCCTTCATCGTTTCGCGTTGTCCGGTCACTGCCATCGCGTCGAGCTCCTGCTCTCCTTGCTCGAGCTACCGGTCGAGCTCGTCGACGTCGACCTTGCGGGCGGCGAGCAGAAGAGACCACCGTTCCTCGCGCTGAACGCGTTCGGGCAAGTCCCGGTGCTCGAAGACGACGCGCTCACGCTCGCCGACTCCAACGCCATCTTGCTCTACCTCGCGGCGAGCTACGGCGCGCCGCGCTTCGTGCCTTCGTCCCCGGCGCTCCTCGCGGAACAGCAGCGCTGGTTTTCGGTCGCGGCAGGGCCGCTCGCGCTCGGACCCGCGGCGGCGCGAGCGCATCTCCTGTTCAAGAGCCCGGCTGACCTACCCGCGGCTCAGGCCCGCGCGCACGCGCTGTTCCGCGTGATGAACGCGCACCTCGCGGCGCGGTCCTTCTTGCTGGGAAGCGAGCTCGGCTTGGCCGACGTGTCGAACTACGCCTACGTCGCGCACGCGCCCGAAGGCGGCGTCACGCTCGACGAATATCCGAGCCTGCGTGCGTGGATCGCGCGCGTGGAGGCGACGCCCCGCTTCGTTCCCATGAAGCGCGCTACGAAGCCGGCGTGATGACGGCCGGAGAGCACGCGGCCGAGGAACGCACGTTTCACGCCGGTGAGGCGGCGTGCCAAGCGGACGTGTCCGTCGCGGAACGGATGGAGCGACTCGGGCCGCAAGTCATC
>DASXWF010001109.1:0-2314 GCA_036503835.1 Polyangiaceae bacterium
CGACGGTGCCGTTCAGCGGCACCGAGACCTGTTTCATGATCACTGGCATGGGACTTTTTCCTTTCGACGTTTGAGGGTTCCGTTTCGCTTCTCGACGTAGGTGCCGCGATAGCACACCGAGCGCGGCTTACGTTTCTTCCGCCGCTCTCGAGCTCGAGCACGGCATTGCTGATCGAGCGATTGCGCGGGCGATATTGCCGGCGCGCTCTGAGGCAGCGTCAAGGGTGACGGCACAGGAAGCGGCGCCGGCGCCGGGCCGATCGTGGGCAACGGCACGGTCCCGAGGCCCGGCGCGATCGACGGCGCGGCGATTCGCGGCGGCGCGAGCGCCGGCGATCCGATCCACGCACCGATGGCCGGCAGCACTAGGCCTGCGATCGCGGGGAGCGGGAGCGATCGCGCGGCCGGGACAACCGCCGGCGCCGGCGCCGCGATCGTGGGAGTACTCGGGAGGCTCACCGGTTGAGCCTGCGGGATGCTCTGCGGCACCGGCGGCGGCTGCGGCGAGCTTGCCGGCGATCGCGCGACAGCGGCAACGTCCGGACGCGTCTCGACGCGCGGGCGCGTGAGCGTCACCGGGCGCCCACGCGGCCGCGGCGGGCCGATCGGCACCGCACCTGGTACGGCAACGCCGGCGCGGCGCCGGCGTCGTCCTGGGGCGGCTGGAACGGCGCGCGGACGGCGGCGGCCGCGCTGGCCGGGCACCGCGACCGGCGCCGGCACCGCAAAGTCTGGGAGGCCCGGCGGGCACCACGGGCCGTATTCCGTCTCGATGCAGAGCGCGGATCCGGCGCCGCCGGGATTCGCGGACGGGTAGAACAGCGCTCCGATCCACCCGCCGCGCAGGATCGACGTCAGGAAGCCCGCGATCGAGCCGACCGCCGGCCGGCCGGGAATCCGATCCGGGATCGAGCCGCCGGCGCCGCCGGGAAAGCCCGGCACCGACGGCGGCGGCGGAACGCCGGGCAGTCCGGGCACAGGCACAGGCGCCGGCACCGGCACCAGCGGCGGCGTTGCGCCGCTGATCGGTGTGATTCTCGGATCGCGCGGCTGAACCGGGTTCCGCGCGAAGCGGCCGAAATCGTCGTACGCGCGGCCGAGCGCAACTTCGCGCGCGAGCGCTCCGAGCCAATCGTCATAGCCGCGATCGGTGACGATCGGCCCGAAGCGAAACGTCGGCATTCACGTAGACCAGTTGCGCGGCGGCGGCGTCGGTATCAGCGACGACGCATCCGACGGAGAGCCGCCATTCGGCGCTTCGCCGCTGCCGAACCCTTGACCAGCGCCCCACGTCGACGGGACTTGCGCCGCGAAGCCCGAGCCCCAGCCGCGACCGATTTCCGGCGCCGGCGCGTCACAGTCACAGCCTTTTTTTTAGCGCGGCGCCGGCGGCGTTGCGTCGTGCGTCCGCCTTTGCGGCCGGTCGCTTTCGCGAACAATTGCTGGGTCGCAGCGGTCTGCTGCGCGAATCCGGCGAACCCGCCGGGCGGAACAATCAGCGTCATGAAGCCTCCCGATGCCGCGCGGGACGACCAGCAACGAGCCCGGCGCGGCGGCGCAGCTCGTCTTTCGAGTTAGCGGCGCCAGAAACAAGCGTCGATGATTCTTCGCGCTCTGCTGCGCGTCTCTCGCGCATCGTCTCGCGCGCGTTGATCCGCTTCGCCCACGCGTCGACCTTGCCCATGTAGTCGCGAATCTCGGCCAATTCGGCGAGCGTGGAGGTCGTCGAACGCAGTTTCTTCGCCTCGGCAGAGGCGCGAAATGCACTCCAGACAGCCAAGACACACGAAAGCGTCGCGACGATCGCTGACGCGAAGGCCACAGACTGAGCATTCCACACGGATAACCTCCCGGAAACGTCAATCGAAGCTGTCTATCGCTTTGAAGAATGCCATAGGAACCAGCGATTTGACAGAAATATCCTACGACAATCACTCTCCTTTCAGCAGCGCGCTGCGCCGCGGTGCGCGGAACACCGCGAGCGCTAGCACGCTGCATCAGAGCGCAGTTATGCACAGGCTGTGGATAACCGGCGACGTCGCGCCGGAGGGTCTACAAGGCCAGAGGACCGAGCGCCGCGGCGCAGCGCGGCGCGGAGCGTCCAGAAAAGAATTTTCCGGTTCGAAACCGCCGGCCGTTACCACCGACGCGGCAAGCTAGCGCCACACTCGGAAGGACGACGGTGAAGCGTGCCGGGCGGGCCGATGAGGCCCGCCCGGTATCGTCAGAACGGGAAGCGAGTGAGCTTCGCCTGAATCGACGCTGTAGCGGTGCCGCTGGCGTTCGTGGCAACGCTGAACCACGCGCCGAGCGT
>DASXWF010001110.1:0-3698 GCA_036503835.1 Polyangiaceae bacterium
CACTCATGGGGGGGCACTCCGGGAAGGATCGCGGCGGAGACTAGCTCAAAGATCGCGCCTCGGCGACCGCGAACCGGAATCGGTCCCACACGCTCTTTCCGAGCGTTTTCGGGGAGGTTTCTGGCCCGATCCTGCGGCCAGTGACGCCGCAGGCCACGATTTCGACGCCGCGCGTCGCGAGCGCTCGCGTCCGGTCGCTCCGAGCTACTTCTCGCCCGCTGCGCGGAGCTTCTTGAAAAACGTGCTGAGCCGCGCAGCGCTCTCGCTCGCGAGCACGCCGGAGCGGACCTCGAAGCGGTGGTTCAACCGCGGATCCGTCCCGACTTGAAACAAGCTGTCCACCGCGCCGGCCTTCGGGTCGCGGGCTCCGTAGACGAGCGCGGCGACGCGAGCGTTGATCAGAGCGCCCGCGCACATCGGGCAGGGTTCGAGCGTCACGTAGACGGTCGCGCCTTCGAGCCGCCAGTGTCCGACCGCCCGCGCCGCCGTGCGCACGGCGAGCGCCTCCGCGTGCGCGAGCGGATCCTGAAGCTCCTCGCGCCGGTTGTGATCGCGGGCGAGCTCAACGCCGGAGGCGGAGACCACGACGCAGCCCACGGGTACGTCCCCGTGCTCCGTGGCGCGATCGGCTTCCGCCAGGGCGATCCGCATCCAGGCTTCGTCGCCGTCCGACACGAGGCGGATGCTCCGCCAGTTCGCGCCCGAACGCCAGCGTTCGTGGTACGCACGCCGGCGATGTCCGGCGCCGCACCGACCCCGCCGAAGCCCGGGGTCGTCTTCGGACTCATGGCACTCCTCTGCGCCGTGTGGGGCAGCACCTGGCTCGTCATCGCCAAGGGGCTGCACGATCTGCCGCCGCTCACCGGTGCCGCGGCGCGCTTCGTCCTGGCGAGTCTCGTCATGGTCGCGATCGCCCCGGCGCTCGCTCGCCGGGAAGGCGGGCACAAGCCGCCGTTCCGGGTCGTGCTCGTGCAGGGCGTCTTTCAGTTCACGCTGAACTTCGCGCTCGTCTACCTGGTGGAGACGGTGCTGCCTTCGGGCCTCGTCAGCGTGCTCTGGGCGACCTTCCCGTTGATGATGGCGCTCACGGGTCACTTCATCACGAAATCGGAGCCGCTGGTCGGGCGGCAGTGGCTCGGGCTCATGGTGGCGTTCCTCGGCGTCGTCGCGCTGTTCTGGACCGACGTGGCCTCGATCGGGCCGAAGGGTGTCGGCATGGGGCTCGTGCTCTTGCTCGGTCCCGCGTCGGTGACGTACGCGACGACGCTCATCAAGCGCCACGCGTCCGGCGCGAGCTCGGCGCTCTTGAACCGCGACAGCATGCTGCTCGGAGCGCTCTTGCTCTCGCTGCTCGCGCTCGTGTTCGAACGCTCGAGCCCGATGCGCTGGACCCCCGCCGCAGCTGCCAGCATCGTCTATCTCGCGCTCTTCGGCAGCGTCCTCACGTTCGGCGCGTACGTCTGGCTCCTGCGTTCGATTCCGGCATACCGGCTCAGCCTCGTGAGCTACGTGACGCCCGTGGTCGCGCTCGCGCTCGGCGCGAGCCTCGGCGGCGAACCGTTGCGCTCGAGCACGCTGGCAGGAACGGCGCTGGTGCTGGCCGGGGTCGCGCTGACCTTACGGTCGCGGGCGGCGAGCGCTGCTCGGCCCGAAGTGTCGTCCGGCGCGGGCCTCGATTCGTGAATCGCTTCGATTTTCGGTGCGAAAGGCGCTACCGATTTGTGGCCGCGTGACGCTTCTGGCCTACTCGGAGGATGCGACGAATGGCGACTCGCGGACTCGTGGCCCTGGCGCTGGTCTCCGGGTGTGGCTCGGATTCGGACGAGCCGGCGGGGCCTGCCGGCGCGGGCAATGCTGGAAGGAGCGCTTCGAGCGGAGGTGACGCCGGTTCGGCCGGTCGAGGTCAGGGCGCGACCTCGGGCGCGGAAAGTGGTCGCGGCGCGAGTGGTGGTTCGGAGGGCGGCGGCGCGGGTGTCGCGGACTCGGGCAATTCGGGCGAGCCCGGGGCCGCTGGTGATCAGGGAGGAAGCTCTGCGTCCGGTGGTGAGGGCGGGAGCGCCGAGGCAGGCGCCGCGGGCGCTGCGCCCGACCCCGTCGAGTTGCCGCCGCTCGTGTCGGGCACGCGGCTACGCGCGAAGGTCTACGTCGGCGACGACGGTTCGCGCCACGCGATCGGCCTCTACGACACGGAGCTCGAGCTCGACTGCGAGTTCGCGAACCTGGGGGCGGACGGCTATCGCTGTGTACCGCTGCCGGCCGTGCCGTACACGGACATCTTCGCCGACGATCGGTGCATGATCGCGGCGATCGGTTATGAACCGGGCTGCGGGGCGCAGCGCTACGAGGTCCGAGCGATCGTGGAGGACGAATGCGACGGCATGCCTCGGCGTGACGTGAGGCTGATCGGCGACGCGTCCCCGTCGGCTTTTCGCGACAACGCGGGGACGTGCGAACCCCACACGGTCGACTCCTCCACGGTCGAATGGCATGCCGTTTCGCCCGCGGACGCCGCGGATTTCGTCGAGGCCACGCTTTCGCGCGTGAGCCTCGGCGCCGGGCTGCGCGCGCTCGTCGTCACGGCTGCGGACGGTGCTCGCGTCGCGCGGTCGTTCTGGTACGCGGACACTCCCTGCGAGGCCCGCGAGATCACCGGAGCGGGGGTGCGCTGCACGCCGGCGGCAGTCGCGCTGCCGACGACGTACTTTGCGGACGAGCTTTGCACCGACACGGTCGGCTACTGGCTCGGAGTTCCGGCTTGCGGAGACGTGCCGCAGCTTGCGTACGCGACGTCGGTGCAGAAAGGCGCCTGCTCGACGCGAGTCACAGAGCTGGTCTCCGTCACTCCGTTCGTGGCGAGGAGCGCCTGGGGGAAGAGCGGCGACATGTGCGTCACGAGGACGGTCTTTCCGGCCGACTTCCGGCGCTACGTCATCGGCGACGCGGTCGATGCGTCAGCGCTCCCCGAGCTCGTGGTGGAGCGGCCGGGCACGGAGCGCCTGCGGTCGAACGTGTACCGTACCGAAGGGGGGAGCAGCGTCGGCCTCGGTACGGGCATTTACGATACCGAGCTCGAGGTGGAGTGTACGCCGTACACCTTCGAGGACGGCGTCGTTCGCTGCGCCCCCGTCTCGCGCGCGCTCGGCAGTTACTATTCGGACGCGAACTGCAGCGTGCCGATCGTGCCGGCTGACGACTGCCTGGAACGACCCTACTACGGTGACATCGTCGCGGACGGCAGCTGTGCGAGCAACGCCGTCATGCGCGGAGTGTACGTCCCCGGAGCCGCGTACTCCGGTCCGGTCCATCAGTGGGTGGAGGACGAAGAGCGAACCTGCGAGGAGCTCCTGGAGCCGTCCGAGTCGTTCGTCGCGCTCGAGCCGGTCGATCCCTCGGATCTTGCGACGCTCACGGTCGAAATCGAGTGAGCGTCGGCGGGCGCAGGACAAACCCCGCGCCGGGCGTCACTCGTCGATAGCCTCGCGCTCCGCCACGTAGACGTTCCCGTTCAGGCTGCTCCAGGCGTTGGGGGTGCGATCGAAGTACAGGCGACATCCGTCCTCGGAGATGAAGCTCGGCACGTCATCCAGTCCCGACACGTTGAGCTCGGACACGAGCGCGGGTTCCCCGAACAAGCCCGAAGGGTGCGCGCGTGTTGCTCTCCAGATGTCGCTCGTCCCGGAGCCCGTCTGCGAAGTGAA
>DASXWF010001111.1:0-4112 GCA_036503835.1 Polyangiaceae bacterium
CTGCGGGAGTCGGAGCAGCGCTTCCGGAACGTGGTGCAGGGTGCTCCGGACGGGGTCGCGATCCTGCGCGGCCCCGTCATCACGTACTTGAATCCGCGCGCCGCGCGCATGCTCGGTCTGGAGCGGCCGGAGCACGGCTACGGGCGGGTGATCACCGACTTCCTGCATCCGGACGATCGCGAGCTCGCCGTCGCCAGGATCCGCGGGCTGGTCGAGAGCGGCAAGCCGTTCGACACGGCGCACGAGTACCGCTCGCGCTCGCTCGACGGCCGTGAGCTCACGGTCGAAATCAGCTCGATCTTGATCGAGCTCGACGGGCAGCGAGCCGTGCTCGCCTTCGCTCGCGACGTCACGGAAAGGAAGGCGCTCCAGGCGCGCCTCGCCCAGGCGGATCGGCTGTCGGCGCTCGGGGTGCTCTCGGCGGGCGTCGCGCACGAGATCAACAATCCGCTCGCCTACGTGCTCCTGAACCTCGAGTTCATCGAGCGCGAGGTCGAGCGGATGGTCGAGCAAGGCACCGCTCCCGCGCTGTTGCAGCGCGTGCGCGAGGCGCAGCACGGAGCGGAGCGCGTGGCCACGATCGTTCGCGACCTGCGCACCTTCGCGCGCGACGACGGGGGCTCGCGCGGGCCGGTGCGCATCGAGACCGCGATCGAGGCGGCGCTCAACATCGCGAGCGGCGAGATCCGCCGGCGCGGGCGCGTGGTGCGCCAGTACCGCGAGGTACCGGCCGTCGACGGCAACGCGGCGCGCCTCGAGCAGGTGTTCGTGAACCTGCTGATGAACGCCGCGCAGGCGCTGCCCGACGACGGCGGCGCGATGCACGAAGTCGGCATCGCGATTCGCGAGGAGAACGGCAACGTGCTCGTCAGCATCAGCGACACCGGCGTCGGGATGAGCGAGGCGACCCTCGCGCGCATCTTCGATCCCTTCTTCACGACCAAGCCGCCCGGGATCGGCACCGGGCTCGGCTTGCCGATCTGCCAGGGGATCTTGCGCGCGCACGGTGGAACCATCGAGGTCGCGAGCGCTCCGGAACGGGGTAGTACGTTCACGGTGACGCTACCGGCCTTTCGGGGACCCGTCATGGCCGCGGTCGTGGCTCCGCCGACCCCGGCGACGCAGGCGCGACGCGGGCGCGTGCTGATCGTGGATGACGACGCGGCCGTCGGCCGAACGCTCTCCCTCGCGCTCGAAGCGGACCACGACATCACCGTGGTCTCGAGCGCGCAGGAGGCGCTCGGCGAGCTCCGCGCTTCACAGCGCGGCGCCGGTTTCGACGCCGTGCTCTGCGACGTGCTGATGCCGGGCATGACGGGCGGCGAGCTCTTCGAGGCGGCGAAGAGCGAATTTCCCGAGGTCGAGCGCCGCTTCATCTTCATGTCGGGCGGCCTGTGGGCGAAAGGCGCGAGCGATTTTTCCGCGCGGGTACCGAACCGGCTGCTCGAGAAGCCGTTCAGCCTGGAGCAGGTGCGGGGCGCGCTCCGCGAGGTGGTGATCGCCGTGCACGGCAAAGCCGTTCCGAGCACTCCGCCCTGAACCGGACGGGAGCGGCGGAGCTCAGGCGCCGTCGAGCGCGGGCGGCTCGGGCGAAAGCACCACGTCGGGCCGCGGGTTCCGCAAGCGCGCGATGAGATCGGGCAGGAAAATCCCGGCCGTGGTGGCGGCCGCCGAGGCGCCGACGGCCGTGGCCCAGCCGAGCGGACCGAGCGGGCGGCAGCCGAAGGCGTGGCTCAAGAGCGGAGTCTGAATGATGGCCGCGAGCGCGGCGCTCGACGCGAGGCCCGTGACGATCACCGGGCGGCTGAGCGCGCCCGAGAACAGCGTCTGGCCGAGCTGCGTTCCGACCAGCGCGACGAGGCTCACGGTGGACGCGCGGGCTCGGGTGCCGGTGAAACGCGCGACCGTCCAGGCGGCGCCCGCTCCGACGCTCGTGATGACGGCGCGGAACGCGATCTCGCGATTCAAGACGTCGCCGAGCGACGCGTCGGGGCCTTCCTCGGCCAGCACGAGCGGCGCGCGCGCCCCCGGAGGGCGGAGCGCGATCGCCATGGCGGGAGCCACGTCGGTGAGCAGATTCACGAGCAAGAGCTGGCGCGCGTTGAGCGGCGGACGCCCGTCGACCAGGCCCGCGCCGAGCGTGAAGGCGATCTCGCCGAGGTTGCCGCCGACCAGGATCGAGACGGCGTCGCGCACGGCCGCCCACATCGCGCGACCCTCGAGCACGGCGTCGACCAGGGTTTCGAGCCGCGCGTCGGTCAAGACGATGTCGGCCGCCGCGCGCGCGGCGGTGGTGCTCTGCTCGCCGACGGCGATGCCGACGTTCGCCAGGCGAATCGCCGCGGCGTCGTTGGCGCCGTCACCGACCATGGCCACGACGCGGCCGGAGCGCTGGAGAGCGCGCACGATGCGCATCTTCTGCGCGGGCGTGACGCGCGCGAACACGGTGACGCCGCGAATGCGCCGGTCGAGCTGCTCCTCCCCGAGCTCGCTGAGCTCGGCGCCCGAGAGCACGCCGCCCGAGCCGAGCAACCCGACCTCGCGCGCGATCGCTTCCGCCGTCCGCGGGTGGTCGCCGGTGATCATGACGGTGCGCACGCCGGCCTCGGCCAGCTCGCGCACGGCCTGGGTCGCGGTCTCGCGCACCGGATCGCTGAAGGCCAGGAAGCCGAGCAGGGTGAGACCCACGAGCCTCCGCGGATCCAGGCTGTCGCCGTGGGACACGCTGCGTTCGGCCACCGCGAGCACGCGCAGGCCCCGCCCCGCGAGCTCGGCGGCCCGCGCGTAGAGCTCCGCCTGAGCGGTCGCGTCGAGCGGCACGCGCTGGCCCGCGCGGCGCAACCCCGTGCAGCGCGGCAACACGACTTCGGGAGCGCCTTTCACGTCGATGACGAGACCCGCCTCCGAGTTGCCGACGGTCGCGTGGTAACCACGGCCGGCCTCGAACGAGAGCTCGAACGAGCGCTGGAAACCCGGACAGGCGTAGTCGGGGCGGAGCTCCTGGCGATCGGCGGCGCGGAACAGCGCCTGTTCGGTCGGATCGAAGGAGCGGCCGCCGCGCACCGCCGACGCGCGCACGCCCGCGGCGAGCACGGGCAGCGTCACGGCGTCGAGCTCGGGCACGCGTTGTTCCACCGTCCCGTCGGTGACGGCGATGAGCTCGATGCGGCCTTCGGTGAGCGTGCCGGTCTTGTCGAGGCAGAGCACGTCGACCCGGCCCAGCGCTTCGATGCTGCGCGCGTTGCGCACGAGCGCTCCGCGCTTGGCCAGGCGCTCCGCCGCCGCGAGCTGGGCCGCCGTCGCGAGCAGCGGCAGACCCTCCGGCACGGCGGCGACCGCGAGGCTCACGCCGCTTCCGACCAGGTCCTCGAGCTTGCTGCCGCGCGCGAGCCCGGCGGCGATCAGACCGACGCCCGCGCCGATCGCGACCGGACCCGTCAGCTGGATCAGCGAGCGCAGCCGGCGTTCGACCCCGCCCCGCGCGGCGTCGCGCTTGCTCGTGACGGCGCCGCGGCGCGCTTCGGTCTCGTCGCCGACCGCGACGGCCACCGCGGTGACGCGGCCCGCGGCGATGGCGGTGCCCTCGTAGAGCATCGAGGTGCGATCCGGAATCGCGGCCTCGAACGAGGGCGCCGCGGATTTCTTCACGGGCATCGACTCGCCGGTCAGGCTCGAAGAGTCGGTCTCCAGCGACTCGGACTCCAGGATCCGGCAGTCGGCGGGCACCACGTCACCCGCGGCCAGCACGACCACGTCGCCGTGCACGAGCTGTTCGGCGTCGAGCTCGACGAGCTGCCCGGCGCGGCGCACCATCGTGCGCCGGCGCGCGGAGCGCGACAGCTCGCGGATCGCGCGCTCGGTGCGGTGGCGTTGCACGCCGCCGACGAGCGCGTTCAGCGCCGCCACGCCGCCGACCATGGTCGCGTCACCGAACGAGCCGACCGCCGCCGACAGGCCGGCGCCGGCCGCGAGCAGCGGCGCGAGCGGATTGAAGAGCTCGTCGCCGACAGCCTCCATCAGCTCGACCCACTGCGAGCGCGGCGCGAGCTCGGGCCGGCGCCGGGCGAGCGCCTGCTTGCGCTCGAGGCCGTCGGGACCGGTCTCGAGCCGCG
>DASXWF010001112.1:0-4208 GCA_036503835.1 Polyangiaceae bacterium
CGCGTACGATCTCGTCTACAACCCGGCCGATACCGCGTTCCTGAAGGCCGCGCGCGCGGCCGGGCTTTCCGCGCGCGGCGGCCTCGGGATGCTGGTGGGGCAGGCGGCGCTCGCCTTCGAGATCTGGTTCGGCCGCCCGGCTCCGCGCGCGGCCATGCAGCGCGCGGCCGAGGCGGCGCTCCGCGCGAGGTTCGGATGAGAGCGCGCGAGCGCAGCGCCTGGCGGCCGTCGAAAGACGGGCCGTGGCCGGTGGTGCAGACGGGCGGCGAGTTCGCGCCGGGCGAGCGCGAGTGGCTGCACACGAACGGCGCGGGCGCCTACGCCATGAGCAGCATTGCCCTGCTCCACACCCGCAGGCATCACGGCGCGTTCATCGCCGCGCTCGATCCGCCGCTCGGGCGGCACGTGATCCTGAGCCACGCCGACACCATCGTGTGGGTCGAAGAGGATCGGCGGAGCTACCGCATCGCGACGCACCAGTTCCCGAACGTCGCGCCCACGCTCGGCTATCGCCTGATCGAATACTTCGCGCTCGATCCGGTGCCGCGCTGGACCTACCGGCTCGGCCAACACACGCTCGAGCGCACCCTGGCGCTCGCGCGCGGCCGGAACGCCGCCGTCATGAGCTACACCTGGTACGGCAAGCTGCCGGCGAAGATCGCGATCCGCCCGCTCATGCCGCTCCGCCCGATCGAGTCGCTCACCACCGAGCACGGCGGCATGATGCAGGTCGTGACCCTGCGCTCGGGGGCCGTGGAGCTGCGTCCGGTGCCGCACCTGCCGCCCGTGCACTTCGCGCACGAGGGCGTCTTCATGGGCTCGCCGGACTGGTGGCGCAAATTCGAGTACCTCGCCGATCGCGCCGAGGGCCTGCCGTTCCAGGAAGACATGTGGACGCCTGGCGTGTTCGAGATCACGCTCGAGCCCAACAAGACCGCGCACCTGGCGGTCGCCGTCGGGTCGCCGCTGCATCGCCCGCCCGCCGAGCTCGTCGCCGAGACCAGCGCGTTCCTGCGCGCGAGCGACCTCGGGCCGACGCGTTCGAACGCCGTGCGCGTGCTCGCGCTCGCCGCGGAGCAGTTCTGCCTCGACGCCGTGGAACCGCGCGTGCTCACCCCCGGCTATCCCGCGCATGAGCTCTACGTGCGCGACATCGCGCTCGCGGTGCCCGGCCTCTTGCTCTCGCGCGGACAGGCGGATCGCGCCGAAGACGTCCTGCGCGCGCTGATCCGCCACCAGCGCTTCGGCCTCCTGCCCGAGATCCTGCCGCGGCCGGGCCTCAGGCGCTCGAAGCCGCTCCCGGACGCGACGCTCTGGCTGTTCGAGGCCGGGCGGCTCCTGCTCGCCGGTCGCGGCGCGCGCCATCCCTTCATCCAGAACGAGCTCTTTCCGGCGCTCGTGCGCGCCTTCGCGCGTTTCTCCAGCCGCACGCGCCGCTGGGTGTGGCGCGCCGCCGACGGCCTGCTCGTCACGGGCGAGCCGAACGTCGGGCTCACCTGGATGGACGCGCGCGTGGACGGCTCGCCCGTCACCCTCCGCGCCGGCCTCGCCATCGAGCACCAGGCGCTCTTCACGCGCGGTTGCGACACCCTGGCCACGCTCGCGAGCTTCTACGGCCACGACGCGTTCGCCGCGCGCGTGAGCGACGCCGGAACGCGTGCCCGCCAGGCCTTCCGCGCGCGCTTCTGGTGCGCCGACACCGAGTATCCCTACGACTGCGTCAGCGAAGCGCGCGATCGCGCCGACGCCTGGGCCGACTCCAGCGTCCGCCCGAACGCGCTGATCGCCCTCGCCATCGATCCCACACTCTTCGAGGACTGGCAGGCCGACGCCATCCTGCAACGCGTCCGCACCGAGCTGCTCACGTCAGTGGCCGTCCGCAGCCTTTCCCCGAACGATCGCCGCTACGTCGGCCATTTCGGCGGCAGCAGCGAAGAGCGCGAATTCGCCTACCACCAGGGCACCGCCTGGACCCACCTCCTCGGCTTCTACGCGCGCGCCGCGCACCTCGCCTGGTCCGACGAGCCCGCCGGCCGCGAAGAGCTCGTGGAAATGCTCGAGCGCGCCGTCGACCAGGCCCCCCTCTTCGGCCAGCTCCCCCAGCTCACCGACGGCGACGAACCCTTCCGCCCCCGCGGCTGCCCCGCCCAGGCGACCGCCGTGGCGGAGGTGCTGCGCGCGCTGGTCGAGCTCGGGGGGTAACTAGCTTCCCACCGCCGCCGCCTCGACGTTGCGAAGAACGGCGGTGAGCACGTCCAGCTGCGCCGCAGTGAACAACCCTTCGGGCCCCGTTGGCGCGACGTCCGTGAACGGCGACTCGTAGAGCAGCTCCGCGGACATGGTGCCTTGCTCGGTGAGGTGGTTGACGATCAGGTTGATGAACTCGATCTGCGTGGCGCTCAGGGCTTTGTCTGCCAAAAAGGAGCCGAACGCCTCCTTGGCGGCTTCGCGGTCGAGGCCGACGAGCGAGCGGACGAAGAGGCCGAGGCCGTGCGATTCATCCGTCACTTGCTTGAGAATGGCAGCGTCGCCGACACCGGCGTCGAGCAGCATGCGTTCGAGCTCGGCGAGGTCGGCGCGCGTCAGGGGCTTGTTGGTGCGAAGCAGCCAGGAACAAGATGCGCTTGGCCCAATTGCAACGCATCAGTACGTCGCACAGCGCGATCACCGTGCGCGTCTTCCCCGAACCGGTGGCCATCACGACCAGCGCCTTGCGGTCACGATCTTGCTCGAAACTCTCGCAGATGCGACGAATCGCGCGAACCTGGTAGTAGCGCTCGACGATGTTCGGGTCGACCGTGGCGTCCGCCAATGAAGCGCGAGTCGTACGGCGCTGAATCAAGAGTGCCAGCTCGTCCTTCTTGTAGAAACCGTGGACCTCACGAGGGGGTACGCCGTGTCGTCCCACAGCCAGTGCTCGTAGCCGTTCGTGTAGAAGATCACCGGACGCTGGCCGAACTGCTGCTCCAGGCAGTCCGCGTAGAGCTTGGCCTGCTGTTGCCCGAGCTGCGCGCTCTTCTTGGTCCGCTTGGCTTCCACGATGGCGAGCGGCTTGCCGTCGTCACCCCAGAGCACGTAGTCGATGTAGCCCTGTTTCTGCTCGTTCGGCATCCCGCTGACCGCGAATTCGCGGTCGCGGTCGCCTTCGAGAGCCCAGCCCGCCTCTCGCAGCAAGACGTCGATGAACTGGTCGCGGGTCTCCGCCTCGGAGTAGTCGTGAGCGTCGGGCTCCGCGGCTCGCGCTTCTCGGATTTTCGAAAGCTCGGCGCGCAGGCGCTTCACTTCTTCGTCGAGCGCCGAATTGTCGGCCAGGAGGACCGAAAGCTTTTCGTCCTTGGCTTCGTTCTGCGCCTGAAGCTGCTGGAGCTGCTCGACCGTTTGCTTCGGGAGAGGACTGGTCTTCGGCAGCGCGCCGGAGTCGAACGTGAGACGCGGATCGGGCCGCGCAGCGCGTGCGTACGTGCGCGCAAACCAGTAGCAAAAGTGGAACGGCTCGCGCACGGCGCCCACGCCGTCCTGCGCGGTGAGCCGCCGCGTGCGGTGCGCGGCGTCATTTCCCAGATCCTTGATCAGGCGCGCCTTGTGAAACACCGGGCCTGCGGCGGCCAAGGTCGGCTCGTGAATCAACGCGCTCAGGTTGTCCTGGTAGGGCAAGCGCAAGGAGCGGTCGAACTTGAAGGCCCAATTCACCGCCAGCTCGAGCGTACGGCGCGCGTAGAAGCAAGCGGTCCGGGGGTCCGGGTGCGCGGCGCCGGCCGCCTGAGTTGCCGCCTCGTGGATCTCCGGCCACTCCGCTCTCAAGAACCCAAACTGGTCGGTCAACGGCCCCTCCCCCCGTGTCGCGATCATGTCGCAAGTCTGTCGCGATTCGTGTCGCGATTCTGTCGCGATTCATCGTAACCCCGCGTTTTTACCGTTGAATCTGGCTGGCGCGAGTTTGGCGCAACTTATGGCGCGAGTTTGGCGCAAGTCGTGGCGCGAGTTCGTCAAACGCCCTCCTTCAGCCGATAAATCAGGTTGTTCGTGTCCCCTTCCGTGACCATGAGCCCCTTGGCTTCCAGGGCCGCGAGGTCGCGCTGCAACGTGCGGCGCGCGGCGTCGGGGCACAGCTCCTGGAAGGTGCGGATGTCGACATGGCCCACCTCGAGCAACCGCTCCACCGCGACGGCTTGCCGTTCGTTGAGCCGGTGCTGATTCACCAGCACGTC
>DASXWF010001113.1:0-4910 GCA_036503835.1 Polyangiaceae bacterium
TCTCGGCGACCGAGACCGAGACGTCGACGTTCGTCGACGTCTACAAGGTCCCGAAGTTCGTTCCGCCGCCGCTCGCCCGCGGGCAGAAGGTGCGCGGCGTGATCGGCCTCGACGGCGGCTCGACCTCCTCGAAGGCGGTCGTGATCAGCGAAGAAGGCGAGATCGTCTGCAAGGCGTACCAGCTCTCGAAGGGCAACCCGCTCCAGGACACGAAGGAGCTCGTTCGTAAGCTCGTCGATCATTTCGAGGCCGCCGGCGCGACGCTCGAGGTCGTCGGCTTCGGCGCGACCGGCTACGCCGCGGACGTGCTCGACGAGACCGTGCTCGCGGACTGCAACATCGTCGAGACCGTGGCGCACATGATGAGCGCCGTGCACTTCTTCGGCGACGTCGACGTCATCTGCGACATCGGCGGACAGGACATCAAGGTCCTGTTCATGAAGAACGGCGACATCCAGAACTTCAAGCTCTCGAACTCGTGCAGCGCCGGAAACGGCATGCTGCTCCAGGCGATGGCCGATCAGTTCGGGATTCCGGTGACGGAGTACGCCGAGCACGCGTTCCAGGCGCAGCTCGCGCCCAAATTCTCCTACGGCTGCGCGGTGTTCCTCGATTCGGACCGCGTGAACTTCCAGAAGGAGGGCTACCAGAAGGAGGAGCTGCTCGCGGGTCTCGCGCAGGTCTTGCCGAAGAACGTCTGGCAGTACGTGGTGCAGATCCCGCGCCTGGCCTCGCTCGGGCGCAAGTTCGTGCTGCAGGGCGGTACGCAGTACAACCTCGCGGCCGTGAAGGCGCAGGTCGATTACATCAAGCAACGCGTGCCGGACGCCGAGGTGTTCGTGCACCCGCACACGGGCGAGGCCGGCGCGATCGGCGCGGCGATCGAGACGTTGCGGCGCTGGAAGCGCACCGGCAAGACGCGCTTCATCGGCGTGCAGGGCATCCTCGATCTCGAGTACACGGCGCGCACGGACGAGAGCACCACGTGCCACTTCTGTCCGAACGAGTGCAAGCGCACCTTCATCGATTCGAAGCGTCCGGACGGCAGCACCGCGCGCTACATCTCGGGCTTCTCGTGCGAGAAGGGCACCGTCGAAAGCAAGGAGGCGATGCTCGCGCTCGTCGCCGAACGAAAGCAGACGGCGGCGCAGTTCCCGAACGTGGTCGATTACGAATCGAAGCGCGCCTTCGTGCACCTGTACGACGCCGCGCCGCTGCCCGCCGAGGGCACGCCGGTCGAGGACGTGCGCGTCGTCAAGACGCTCTTTCGCCTGAGGCACGAGAAGTACACGCGGCCCTTCCGCCGCTCGAGCGCCGAGGCCGCGAAACGCCGCAAATCCCTGCGCGTCGGCATTCCGCGCGTCCTGAACGTCTACTCGACGGCGCCGTTCTTCCGCGCGTACTTCGAGGTGCTCGGGCTCGGCCGCTCGAACATCGTGTTCAGCGACGCCACGAGCGAGGAGATGTGGGTCGAGGGCGGCAAGTACGGCTCGATCGATCCGTGCTTCCCGAGCAAGGTGGCGCAGGCCCACGTCCACAACCTGCTCTTTCACCACCACGAGCCCGAGCGGAAGCGCCAGCTCGACTACATTTTCTTCCCGATCCTCACGCACGTGAACAATTTCGTGCGAGACACGCAGGACAACGCCTCGTGTCCGATCGTGACCGGCACGCCGGACGTGATGAAGGCCGCCTTCACGAAGGAAGTCGACTTCTTCGCGCAGCGCGGCATCGAGTACCTCGCGCCGGCGCTCTCCTTCCAGGAGCCGTTGCTGCTCGCGAGCCGCATGTTCCAGACCTTCGGCGAGCGACTCGGCATCACCGAGGACGAGAACGACCACGCCTGCCGCGAAGCCTGGAAGGCGTTCGACGCGTTCGATCAGGACGTGCAGGAGAAGGGCCGCGCCATCCTCGAGACCGTCGAGGCCGAAGATCGCATCGCGATCCTCGTGCTGAACCGCCCGTACCACTCGGACCCCGGCCTCAACCACGGAATTCCCGAGGAATTCCAGGTGCTCGGCTATCCGATCCTCTCGATCCGCTCGATCCCGAAGAGCCGCGAGTACCTGGATCGCTATTTCAAGGAGGAGCTCGAGCGCGGCACGATCAAGACGCCGCTCGAGCTGAACCACGTCTGGCCCGAGAACTACTCGGTGAACAGCGCGCAGAAGGTGTGGGCGGCCGTGTTCGCGGCGCATCACCCGAACGTCGCCGTGCTCGACCTCTCGAGCTTCAAGTGCGGCCACGACGCGCCGACCTACGGCCTGATCGATTCGATCCTCCAGACCTCGCGCACGCCGTCCGCGGCCCTGCACGACCTCGACGCGAACAAGCCGGGCGGATCGATCAAGATCCGCGTCAAGACCTACGCGCATTCGCTGCGCTTGCAGCAGGAGCGCCTCGAGGATCTCACGAGCAAGAAGCGCGAGCTCGCGCGGCGCATCGACGAAAAGCGCCTCGAGCTCCTGCGCATGAAGAAAGCGCAGCTCGACGCGGTGACGCAGAAGGACCCCGCGCTCGAGCAGAGCATCGCCGAGCTCGCCGAGAAGGTGCGCGCCTACGCGGCGCCGCCCGCCGCGCCGGAGCTGCCGAAGGGCATGGTTCAGCTCGGCCGAAAGCTCGACGACGGCTCGATCCAGCGCATCGAATCCACGCGGCCGTCGGCCTCGGCTGCAGAGTGAAGAGTTTTTCAGCGAGAATCGAAGGATCAGGAGAATACCGATGACCCAGCAGCTGATTTCCGATGCTCCCCAGACCAAACGCAGCCTGCCCGTGTTCGGTAAGGACGACGCCTCGCTCGACGTCGACGCCGAGCTCCGCCGCTTCGAGGACGAGGAGCGACAGCGCCTCGGTTTGGAGACCGAGCGGCAGTGGCTCGAGCAGATGGCGAACCTCTCCTTCACCAAGTCCGAGAAGGGGAAGATCACGCTGCTGATCGGCGGGCTGACGATGGCCCACGACTACCTGATCTCGGGCGGCTTCCGCAGCCTCGGCTACAACGTCGTGCCTCTCGACGCGCCGGACTACGATGCGCTCCGCGCCGGCAAGGAGTTCGGCAACCGCGGCCAGTGCAACCCCACCTACTTCACCGTCGGGAACCTCGTGAAGTTCCTGCTCCACGTGCAGCAGAAAGAGGGTCTGACCTCGAAGGAGATCGTCGACAAGTACGTGTTCCTGACGGCGGGCGCCTGCGGGCCGTGCCGCTTCGGCATGTACGTCACGGAGTACAGGAAGGCCCTGCGCGACGCCGGGTTCGACGGCTTCCGCGTGATGCTGTTCCAGCAACAGGGCGGCCTGAGCCAGGCCACGGGCGAGGAGAGCGGGCTCGAGCTCAAGCCGCCGTTCTTCATCGCGCTCCTGAAGGGGCTGCTCGCAGGCGACGTGATCAACGGCATCGCCTACCGCCTGCGCCCGTACGAGGTGGAGAAGGGCGCGACCGATCGCGCCGTCGCCGAGGCGAAGAAGATCTGTTACGACGCGCTCTACGAGAAGCGCAGCATCCTGTGGGCGCTCCACCGCTCACGGAAGATCTTCGAGAAGGTCGAGGTCGATCGCACGATCCCGAAGCCGAAGGTGGCGATCATCGGCGAGTTCTGGGCGATGACCACGGAGGGCGACGGCAACTACCAGCTGCAGCGCTTCCTCGAGGCCGAAGGCGCGGAGTGCGACATCCAGTTCGTGACGGCCTGGATCCTCTACAACATCTGGGAGGTCCGCTTCGACACGGCGAACCGCGTGCTCCTGCGCGGCCAGGACGCCGGCAAGAACGGGCTCAACGGCATGGGCGAGTTCGGCGCGCTCACCCGCAAAGTGGGGCTCTGGGCGGGGGAAAAGGCGCTGCGCGCGGCGTTTCAGACGTTCGCGAACATCGGCGGCTTCTACGGCTACCACCTGTCCGACATGGACGAGGTCGCCAACGTCGCGGCGCCCTTCTACAACAACGATCTCCGCGGCGGCGAAGGCCACATGGAGGTCGGCAAGCTCATCCTGAACGTCGTGAAGAGCAAGGCGACCATGACGCTCAGCGTGAAGCCGTTCGGTTGCATGCCGAGCTCGAGCGTGAGCGACGGCGTGCAGTCGCTGATCACGGAGCGCTACCCCGGGACCATCTACTGCGCGGTCGAGACCAGCGGCGACGGCGCCGTGAACTTCCAGAGCCGCGTGCAGATGTACCTGTTCAAGGCGCGCCAGGCAGCGGTCGAGGACTTCGAGCGCGCGCTGAGCGAGACGGGGCTCACCGTCGAGCGCCTGCGCGAGTTCTTGAAGAAGAATCCGCGCTACGCCGCCGGCCTGCACAAGTCGCCGCACTACGCGGCGAGCACGCCGGCCGACCTCGTGCACGAGGTCGCCGAGGTCGTGGATCTCACGCCCGCCGAGCGCGTCCTCTACCGCGCGAAGTCGCACGGCAAGGCGCTGGCAGCGCTGGTCACCCAAGCGGCCAAGGACGCGCCCTCGAACGCCCAGAAGGCGGCGGTGGTGCTCGCGCAGGCGGCCGCCGAGCTCCGCGAAATCGCCAAGGAGAAGGCGCCCGGGCTCGCCGAAAGCGCGGTCCAGAGCGCCCGCGCGAAGCTCGCGAAGATCCTGCCGTTCCGCGCGACCGAAGCGCGCGAGCCCGTGGTCGCGGCAGCCGAGTGATCGACGCGGGCGGACTCCGGCGTGGCCTCGGGTCGGGGCCACGCGGAGGCACGCGTTCGGCTTACGCCCTCACGGGTCGCGGCCGCCCGCTAACTAACGCGCGGCTTCCAGCTGCGCCGGCCGTTCGCTCCGGGCCTCGCGCGCCTTGCGGCCGGCGCGAACGGCGTAGGCGACCCCCGCCGCGATAGCGACCGGAACGATGAACACCATCACGGAGTTCGTCACGCCGAGGAGCTTCAAGGCCGAGACCGTGAGCACCACGATCAGCGAGGGGC
>DASXWF010001114.1:0-3563 GCA_036503835.1 Polyangiaceae bacterium
CTCGGTCAGCGCCCAGGCGGCAAGCGCGTCGCCCGAGGCCGCGCGCGGCAGGTAGCGCCGCTTTTGCTCCTCCCTGCCCGCGGCGAGCAGGTGCCCGGTACCGAGCCCGTTGTGACTCGCCACCGTCAGCGCGAGCGAGCCGTCGACGCGCGCGCACTCTTCGACGCAGATCGCGTACGCGGTGACGTCCATCCCGGAGCCGCCGTAGGCCTCGGGCACGCGGATCCCGAGCAGCCCGAGCTCGGCGAGCCGCGGCACGATCTCGAGCGGGAAACGCTCCGCCTCGTCCCAGGACCGTGCGTGCGGCCGCACCTCGCGCTCGCAGAAATCGCGCACGCTCGAGCGCAGGATCTTGTGTTGTTCGGAATGCGTGAAATCCAACTTGGCCTCTCGGACCAATTTTGTAGCACCTTTTCCGCTTTCGCCTGCGCCCGTCTCAGCGTCTCAGCGCGTCGAGCAAGCGCTTCATGCGCTTGACCTTCGGATCGAGCTCCCACGCTTCACGACGGGGCACGGGCTTCGCCTCGAGCTCCGCTCCGACGCCCGCGATCACGTCGTTGCGCTGGCCGAAGATCCAGGCCACCCGGCGGCCGGTCTTCTCGTCCAACTGGATCACCCGTGTCGCGCGGTACGGAGCGTTCTTGTGCTTGCGCGCGCCCGGCAGCTTGCGCAGCGTCTCGAGCACGTCCTCGGCGGCGTCGGCGTCCGTGCGCACCAGGAGCGCGACCTCGTACGTCTCGTCGCCCTCCGAGTAAGCGGCGCGCGCGCCCGGCCCGACTCCGGGCAGCGCGGCGAGATCGAAGCGGTCGTAGCGGATGCTGAGCGGCTTCCTTCCGGCGACCGGGAGGAGCCCGGCCGCGACCGGCAACGTCGCCTTCCCCGGCAGGCGCGTCACGACCGCGCGCGCGAGCGGCGGCAAGAGCTCGGAAGCTCGCCCCGGCACCTGCTCGGGAGCGAGCCGCTCGTCGCTGAACCGGAACTCCAGGAACTGTTCCGCCTTCCACGCCAGCAAGAGGTTGTCTCCGCTGACCGCGGCGCCCGGCAGCTCGAGCGCCGCAAACACGGGCTTTCCCGCGTCCGCGGCCTGTCCGAGACGGCTCGTGAAGTACGCGTAGGCGCTCTCGGCCGAATCGAAGCGCAGGAGCGTCACGACGGCGCGGCCGCGCGCACCGTTCGCGCCGATGTAGGGAACCCGGAGCACTCGTCGCAGACCGAGCGCTTCGAGCTCGGCGCATTCGACGGCGAGCAGCGCGCACGCGACGGCGATCGGCGGTTCCTCTTCGCCGCCGAAGCTGGCTACGTCGGCGTGGACGTCGAGGGCGAGCTCGCCTTCGTGTAGGGGGAACCACGAAGCTTCGGGCTCGGACCAGCGCTTCTCTTCGGCCGCCGGCGGAGCGGCCGAAACGGCCGGAGCAACCGAAGCGCTCGCGCTTCCCGCGGGCTTCGCTTCGCCCCGAGTCCTCCTGCAACCGGAAAACGAAAAGACGAGACCGATGGACAGCCAGGCGACCAGCGGCCAGCGCAGCTTAACGAAGCCCCGCCTCCGCCCGCTCGCCGAGCAGCTCCGGAGCATCAAGCCCGCAACTCTTTCATACGACCGCAATCGTTACCGTCCAAACCGGGGAATTCGCCGCAAAATAACCCATAAAATCCGGCGTTTAGCAAACCAGCGCTCGGCACGGCCTTTGCTGCATAGCTTTCCGGCTCATCGTGCCTTCTTTGCCTACATTGACCCTAATTCGCCGCGGCAAGCAGCGGGGTTTCACGTTGCTCGAGCTGATGGTGGTGGTCGTCATCATCGCCATCCTCGCGGTCATCGCGGTGCCGCTCTTCGCGCAGCGCTTCGAGGACAGGCGCCTGCAGCAGGCCGGCCAGCGCATCGCCGGCATCTACCGTGGGGCGCGCACGCGAGCCCTTGGACGCGGCGCGGCGATCCTGGTCAGAAAGAACGGCGACACCTTTCAAGTGTTGGAAGGCGTCGAGGGCACGAACGCGGCGAACGCAGAGGGGAACGCCCAGTGCGCCAACCTGCCGACGCGCGGCTGCGTCAGCAACACTTGGACGGTCGGGTCGGGGACAACCGTCGGCACGGCGCGCCTCATCGAAACGCTCGCGATCGCGACCGGCAAGAACACCGTCACCAACGACGGCGACGAGACCTACGACGTCTGCTTCAGCCCTGCAGGCCGAACCTGGATCCGGAAGGACGCGCTCTGGAACGTCATGGCCGGCGCCTTCACCATCAAGGTCGCCAACGCCCGGCGCGAGTACGACGTGGTCGTGCTGCCGAACGGTATCGCGAGGCTGGGCTTATGAGCGCGCGCGCACGTTCTCGCGGCTACACCGTCGTCGAGCTGATGATGGGGCTCGCCGTGTTCTCGGCGGGAGTGACCGGGATCATCACGCTGCAGCGCACGGCGGTGAGCGCGAACCGCATGGCGAAGAACGTAGAGCTCGCCGCCAGCATCGCCCAGGGCTGGGAGGCGCAGCTCGCCACCGACGCGAGCATGTGGCGCGGTACCTTGAACCAGACGAGCTCGCCCTGGCTCAGCACGCTCAGCGACGCGGACATGAACGGAGCCTGGCAACTCTTCGCCTACGACGCCACACGTCGCTACGGCGCCTGCTTCGACGCGTTCGGGCAGCCCACGAACGCCGCCGCCGACACGTACTTCTGCGCGCACGTGCGGCTGACCTGGCTCTTTACGAACGATTCGGACGTGACCCCCACCCCCGGAACGGCCAACAACGGCACCATCCGCACGGACGTGCGCGTCTTCTGGCCGCGCGAGGGCGCGACGCGCATCGCGGGCGACTCCACGGACCCGGGAACGATCGAGGACGTGGCCGAGGCCACAGACCGCTACTACTTCGTCGTCCAGACGGGAGCGGTGCGGCAGCCATGAGGGCACGGGGCGTTCACGCCGGGCACCCTTCGGCTCCGCGAGCCCGCGGCTTCACGCTCGTCGAGCTGATGGTCGCGCTCTCGGGCGGCCTGTTCCTCTCGGTCGTCGTATTCGCGCTCGCCCGCGACGCGAGCCGCTTCTACCAGCGCGAGGCACGCCTCGCGACGGCCACCCTCGGCGGCATCACGGGCTTCGAACGGCTGAAGTCCGACATTACGCGCGCGAGCTACCTCTGCACGCCGAACTTCGCCGCCGACAGTCAGGTTCGAGGTCCGGGCATCCCCGCGATCACGAGTCTCGTCGGCATCAGCATCAGCAGGGACACGAGCCTTTCGGGCCTCCCCCCCTTTCAGGCCAACCAGAGCGCCGGGCAGGTATTGAACCCGGATCGCATCCAGATCGCCGGCTCGTTCTCGGCAACCGACGAGTTCCCGGGCAGCGTCGACGTGAGCCGCACGGTCGTCTCGCTCAACGCCAATTCACCCGCGCTCGCCCGCACCGGGTTCATCCAGGCCGACGACGCGACGAAGGCGAGACTCGTGGGTGAGTTGTTCAGACCGGGCAAGATCCTGCGCTTCGTCGAGCTCGGGTCCCGCGTCCAATCCTACGGCGTCATTGCAGGCACCGCCGTCACCGGGCCTACTCCGCAGATCACGC
>DASXWF010001115.1:0-1693 GCA_036503835.1 Polyangiaceae bacterium
ACCAGGTACCGCGACGCCGGCACGGCGCCTGCGTCGTCCTGGCGCCGCTGGGACGGCCCGCGGCCGGCGGCGCCCTCGCTGGCCCGGGACCGCGGCCGGCGCCGGCACGGCCATATCCGGGAGCCCGGGCGGGCACCACGGCCCGTATTCCGTTTCGATGCAGAGCGCCGATCCGGCGCCGCCGGGATTGGCGGACGGGTAGAACAGCGCGCCGATCCACCCGCCGCGCAGGATCGAACTCAGGAGCGCGCCGATCGAACCGACCGCCGGCCGGCCCGGGATTCGGTCCGGAATCGTCCCGCCGCTGCCGCCCGGGAAGCCCGGCACCGGCGGCGGCGGCGGTACGCCGGGAAGCCCCGGCACAGGCACTGGCGCCGGCACCGGCACCAGCGGCGGCGTCGCGCCGCTGATCGGTGTGATTCTCGGATCACGCGGCTGCACCGGGTTGCGCGCGAACCGGCCGAAGTCGTCGTAAGCGCGACCGAGCGCAACCTCGCGCGCCAGATCGCCGAGCCAATCGTCATAACCGCGGTCGAGAACGATCGGCCCGAAGCGAACTGACATCTACGTCGACCAGATCCGCGGCGGCGGCGTCGGAATCAGCGACGACGCATCCGGCGCAGCGCTGCCATTCGGCGCTTCGCCGCTGCCGAGCCCTTGACCAGCGCCCCACGTCGCCGGGACTTGCGCCGCGAAACCCGAGCCCCAGCCGCGACCGACTTCCGGCGTCGGCGCGTCACAGTCGCAGCCTTTTTTTTTGCGCGCCGCCTGCGTTGCGTGGTGCGACCGCCGCGGCGGCCGGTTGCCTTTGCGAACAGTTGCTGTGTCGCAGCGGTCTGCTGCGCGAATCCGGCGAAACCGCCGGGCGGAACAATCAGCGTCATGAAGCCTCCCGATGCCGCGCGGGCTGACCAGCAACGAGCCCGGCGCGGCGGCGAAGCTCGTCTTTCGAGTTACCGGAAAAAGCAAGCGTCGATGATTCGGCGCGCTCTGCTGCGCGTCTCTCGCGCATCGTCTCGCGCGCGTTGATTCGCTTCGCCCACGCGTCCAGCTTGCCCATGTAGTCGCGAATCTCGGCTAACTCGGCGAGCGTGGAGGTCGTCGAACGCAGTTTCTTCGCCTCGGCAGAGGCGCGAAATGCACTCCAGACAGCCAAGACACACGAAAGCGTCGCGACGATCGCTGACACGAAGGCCACAGACTGTGCATTCCACACGGATAACCTCCCGGAAACGTCAATCGAAGCCGTCTATCGCATTGGAGAATGCCATAGGAACGGACGATTTGACAGACTCAGCCTACAGCAAACACTCTCCTTCTAGCAGCGCGCTGCGCCGCGGTGCGAGGACACACCGCGAGCGCTAGCACGCTGCATGCAGAGCGAGTTACGCACAGGCTGTGCATAACCTGTGGAGGGCGCGTTCGGAGGGTCTACAACGACGGATCCGAGCGCCGCGGCGCAGCGCGGCGCGGAGCGTCCAGAAAAGAATTTTCCGGGGGTTGAAACCGCCGGCCGTTACCACCGACGCGGCAAGCTAGCGCCACACTCGGGAGGACGACGGTGAAGCGTGCCGGGCGGGCCGATGAGGCCCGCCCGGTATCGTCAGAACGGGAAGCGAGTGAGCTTCGCCTGAATCGACGCTGTAGCGGTGCCGCTGGCGTTCGTGGCAACGCTGAACCACGCGCCGAGCGT
>DASXWF010001116.1:0-10285 GCA_036503835.1 Polyangiaceae bacterium
AAGATCTACATCGCCGGCTTCTACGCAGCGGGCACGATGAGCCAGGCGAGCGCTCAGACCTTCGTCTACGATCCGGTCGCCGACGAGTGGGACGAGCTTTCGCCGATGCCGGCCGACACCGAGCGCGCGGCGGGTTGCGTCGCGGTCCTCGGCACGAAGCTCTACGTGTTCGGTGGCGGCCGCGACAACATGGTGGTCGCAGACGTCTCCTCGTACGACACCGCCACCGACACGTGGGAAACGCTCCCGCCCCTGCCGGAGACGCGCGAGCACTGCGCCGCGGGCGCGATCGGCGGCAAGCTCTACGTGGGCGGCGGGCGCACGCACAGCATCCCCGAATTCCGTCCGAAGACCTGGCAGTTCGATCCCGTCACGGAAATGTACGAAGAGATGGAGCCGATCCCGACTCCGCGCGGCGGCTGCGCGGGCGCGGTGTTCGGCAACCGCCTGTTCGTGTTCGGCGGCGAGGGCAACCAGGACTCGCAGCAGGGCGTGTTCGACAACGTCGAGGCGTACGATCCGGCGACCGACACCTGGGAAGAGTTTCCGCCGCTGGACGTGCCGAGACACGGCATGCAGGCCGCGGTCCTCGGCGATCGCATCTACGTGCCGGGCGGTGCGAACCGGCAAGGCGGCGGGGCGTTCAACGCGAGCAGCGTGTTTTACTTCGAGTGACCGCGGGCTGGGGAGCGGGATAAAATTCAATGATTTCATGGGTTAGCGTGTGCCTTCTGCCCGCGCGTCGTGGCTTCCGCCAGGCACGGCAAGAATCTCTGTAACGTTTGATCGCACTCCCTTCAGGAGTGAAAGAAGCCGCTGCTCGCCACACGCCGTGCGCAGAAAGTCGAGGAAACGCATGCTGGAGCTCCACCCGGACCCAACGCTTCGCCGAGACGCGTTCCCGAAGACGGAGTGGAGCGTGGTGCTCAAGGCCGGCCGCGAGGACGGCAGCGCCGCGCTCGCCGCGCTCTGCAAGGCGTACTGGTACCCCGTCTACTCGTTTCTGCGGGCCAAGGGTGCCGATCCGGAGCGCGCCGCCGATCTGACGCAAGGCTTCTTCGAGTACCTGATCGAGAAGGGCGAAGTGAGAAAGGCGGACCCCGCGCGCGGACGCTTTCGTTCGTTCTTGCGCTCGGCGGCCAAGCACTTCTACCTGAACGCCATCGACTACGAGCGACGCCAGAAGCGCGGCGGCGATCAGGTCCGCCTGTCCATCGACATGCCCGGGGCCGAGGCCCGGCTCGGCGCCGAGCTCTCGCATTCGCTCTCGCCCGATCGACTGTTCGACCTCTGTTGGGCGGAGGTCGTGACGCAGCGTGCCCGGCGCGAATTCGAGGCCGGGTGTGACGACCCGGACGACCTGGCGCTGCTCCGTCGGCTCTGCGGCAAGCTTTCGGGCCAGGACGATCCGCTCGATTCCGAGCCGCGGGCGGCGAGTTCGCCGATGAGCGGCGCCGAACGCATCCGCAGGCACCGGCACAAGGAGCGCGTGCTCGCGAAATACCGCCGCTACCTACGCGGGGAGATCATGCGCACGCTGGACGACTCGAGCCTCATCGACGACGAAATTCGGTACTTGCTCGATGTTCGACGGTGACGGCCCCGAAGACCCGCCGGATTCGGTCCGCGGGCTCCTGAAGCTCGGGCTCGCGGGCGACGACGAACAATGGTTCGGCGAATACCGGCTGATCCGACAGCTCGGTCGCGGCGGTATGGGCGTCGTATTCGAGGCGGAGTCGGAGCACATCCAGCAGCGCGTGGCGCTGAAACGCCTGATCGAGCCGGATCTCGCGACGGAGTCGGAGCTCCGGCGCTTCCTGTTCGGCGCGGAGTCGCAGGCGAGCCTCGACCATCCGAACATCGTGCGCGTGTTTCACGTCGGTACTCATCGCGGCCGGCCGTTCTTCACGATGGAGCTCGTCCCGGGCGGTCACCTCGGTGAGCTGATGCAAGAGCGCCGCGAGCGCGCGCCCTCCGCTCGCTCCCACTTGCGCGACGACCTCGCGCTCATGCAGAAGTTGGCGGGTGCCGTCCACCACGCGCACACGTTCGGCTTGCTGCATCGCGATCTCAAGCCTGCGAACATCTTGCTCGACGCGGACGGCGAGCCTCGCATCGCCGATTTCGGCCTGGCCAAGCGGCTCGACGTCGCGTGGGCGGCGACCGAGGCCGGAGCGCTCGCCGGTACGGTCGCATACATGTCCCCGCAGCAGGCGGCCGGCGATACCCTCGATCGCCGCTCCGACGTCTACAGCCTCGGAGCGATCTTCTACGAGCTTCTGACGCGCCGGCAACAGTTTTACGAGACGCCTCTCGCAGAGCGCCTCGTCGCCATCAAGAGCGAGCGACCCGTCCAGCCGCCGCGCGAGCTCGAGCCGGAAATTCCCGCGGCGGTCGAGCGTGTTTGCCTGAAGTGCTTGGAGAAGGATCCGAATCGGCGCTACTCGAACGCTCTCGCCCTGCGCGACGATCTGGTAGCCTTGCTCGAAGGGCGTTCGACGTCGATTGTCCCGCCGTCATTCGGGGAGCGTGTGGTGCATCGCATTCGGCGCGATCCGGCGCGGGCGCGCCGCATCGCTCGCGTGGTCGCCCTGGCCGGCGCGCTCGCGGCGCTTGCGTCGTACCTGTGGGTCGCGGCGGACCGTGCCGAGCGAGCGGCCCTCGCGACGAACGCTTACATCGCCAATGCGCAGGCGGGCGCCGCGCTGTTCCAGTTTCGTGAATACGCGGACCAGCTCGAGCGCACCGCACGGGATCCCGAGGTGATCGCGGCGGCGGGTCGCTCGCGCCTGCTCCTCGATCCGCCACTCTCCATGAAGCGGTTCTCCGAGCAGCTCGACAGCGTCTTCCTGGTCACGGGCGGGGAGCCGCGCGCGCCGGAGACGCCGGGCGGACGCGTCATCGCGCAATGGCCGCTCCCCCCGGTGGACATCTGGGATCGAACCTACCTCTTTCGCGACTACTTTCGTGGGGCGGAGCAGCTCGGAGAGAAGGGGCAGAGCGGCACGTACCTCGCGCGCGCCATCCGCTCCGAGCGGGACGGCGAGCTGAAGTTCGGCGTTTCGACGCCCCTCTACCAGGACGGAAAATTCGCGGGAGCCCTGGTGGCGATCGTCGCGGCCAATTCCGCCTTCGGCCGGCTGCGCATGAAGGACGAGAACGAAAGCGGCCGTATCACCGTCCTGATCGGCCCGCGCGACGTCGAGCGCGGTCAGGCTCCGGAGCCGGGCGAGCCGAAGCACTTCGTCTATCTGATCCACGACGGCATCCGGCGCGGCGAAGAGATCCGGGCGCCTGAAATCTCGGCGCTCCGAGCGGCGTACCGCGAGGCCGCACCGCCCGGCAGGCAATTCGTCCTCTCGACCAAGGCGCCGCACACGGACGCCAACTACCGCGATCCCGTGCGCGGGTACGAAGGGCCCTGGTACGCGGCCTTCGCGCCGGTCGGAGCCACCGGTTACGTCATGCTCGTCCAATCGAGGAAGAGTCCGACGCTGTCGCCCGGCGCGGCCGTCGAATGGCTGCGCCCCGCCGCGCCGTGGCTCGTCGGGGCGGTGGTTTGCGTGCTGGTGGCAATCCTCGGCCGCGGGTTCGTACGCCGGCGCGGGTCAGCCCAGAACTAGGCCCTTTGGGCTGCGCCGCCGACGACCCAACCCGCCGCGCGAGGCCTGCGCACGCTCACGACCAGCAGCACGACGCCGATCAGCACGAGGGGTGCGCTGAGTAGCTGTCCGCGGTTGAGCCCTAGCAGCAGCTCGCCCTGCGGCTCCTTGAAAAACTCCACGACGAAGCGCCCGGTAAACAGCGTGACCAACAAGATGCCCGTGAGGGCTCCGCGCGGCCGAGCTTCGCGTCCGAGGCGACGATCGGCCGCGAGCACGATCGCGAAAACCACGGCGGCGAGCAGCATTTCATAGAGTTGGGTGGGATGGCGAAAGGGCGGCTGGTCCGTGAAGTCGTAGCGCGGGAACTGAAAACCCCAGGTCTGATCGGTGGGCTTGCCCACGATCTCGGAGTTCATGAGGTTGCCGAGGCGACACAGCAAAGCGCCCGGAGGAATTGCCGGCGCCAGGCGATCACAACCTTCCAGGAACGGGATGGCGCGACGTTTCGTGAACCAGTACATCGCGACGGCCAGCCCGATTGCAGCTCCGTGACTGGCGAGTCCGCCCGTCCAGATCTTCAGAGCCCACGCGGGATCGTGAGTGAATTTTTCGAAGTCGTACCAGAACACGTGCCCAGCTCGCGCTCCGACGAGCACTCCCAGGATCCCGTAGCCCGAGAAGTCGCCGGCCTCTTCCCGATCACCGCCGCCGCGACATACCTGCCAGGCGAGCAACGCGTAGCCCGTCACCAAGAGGAGCATGAAACAGAGGGAGTAGTAGCGGAGCTCGCCCGCACCGATGGCCATGAACACCGGATCGGGCTCCCAAACGATTTTCGGCATGCAATCAACCCCTCGAAGCGTTCAGCGAGCCGAGTACGCCGAGCAGGACCCACGCGACTTCCCAGCCGTTGGTCCTCAGCCGAATGCGGCGCCCTTCCGCCTGGTGCAACCGGTTGACACCGAGCTGCACGGGGACGATCGCCCACACCGGCGAGAACAGCCCCTGTTCGAGGAGACCGGTGCTCCACCCGCTCACGACTGCGAGCAGCGAGAAGCCCAGTGCCAGGAACTCGACCACCGGCACCCCGCGCACCCCGCGAGCTCGACACTCACGATCCACGGCCGGGAACAGGCACAAGAAATACCACTGCAAGAGCAGGGCGCGCCAGAATGGACTCGGCCGGTAGCCAGTCCTGGCGCGAACGCTCCGCCAGAAGGCCCTGCGCGAGTAGCCGGCATTCGCGGCGTAGGCTTTCCAACTCCGGTACGCCCAGTAGACGAAGAACGGTGCCCCGCCGACCAGACCGAACAAGATCAGCTTGGCGAGATGATTCGGATAGAACCACTCTCGCGGCGCATCTTCGCTGCTCGGTTCCTCGGGCTCCACCATCCTCTCGAGCATAGTCGGGTCGTGTCGCTTTCGGCAAAGGCGACCGGCAGTCACTTGCTCAGCCCACGGGCTCGAGCATCACCACGGAATACCCCACCGCGACCTCGCGCCCCGGATTCGAATAGGAGTGCCGCTGATCGCCGCGGAACACCACGACATCGCCCGGCGCGACGCGAAATGTATCGCCGGACGCCACGAGCTCGATGAGCCCGACTTCGCACGTCAGGTATTCGCGCGTGCCGGCCGTGTGCGGTATGCCGACCAGGCGCTCGCCCGCCGGGAGCTCGAGGCGTTCGATGAGCATGCCGGGCACGGCGTCGGGCAAGAGGCTGCTCACCGTGACTTGGCCGCGCGCGCGTTGGGGCAGGGTCCCGCGCGGGTAGTGCTTGGCGTCCGCGCGAGGCTGCGCGACGAGCTCTTCGAGCGAGACCTGGAGCGCGATCGCGACGCGGTGCAGCACGGCGAGCGTCGGATTGGCAGTCCCGGATTCGAGGTTCGCCCAGGTCGCGCGTGGGAGGCGCGAGAGCTTGGCCATCTGTTGTTGGGTGAGGCCGCGCCCTTGCCGGAGCTGACGGACGTTGCCGGCGAGGCGCGCCGCGAGATCGTCGCTCATGCCAGCCGGGTGGCTTTGTTCCAACGGGTTGTCAAGAGCTCCAACAGAGCAGTCAGGCGCGCCAACGTTCGGGACATGACGAATTCAGCCCAAGCAGCCATCGTGACGGGCGCGAGCCGCGGCCTCGGCCGGGCTCTCGCTCTCGAGCTCGCGCGCGCTGGAACGCGCGTGGTCCTGGTCGGGCGCTCCGAAAGCACCCTCGGTGAGGTGCAGGCGACGATCCGGGCCGCGGGCGGCGAAGCCCACGCGCTGGTCGCGGACCTCGGGGACAAGCACGCGATTTACCCGCTCGCGGCGATGGCCGCGGAGCTCGCCGGGCCCATCGATCTGCTCGTCCACAACGCGAGCGAGCTCGGGCCGACGCCGCTCCGGCCGCTGCTCGATACGGAGTGCGAGGATCTCGAGCGCGTACTCGCCGTCAATCTGGTCGGCCCCTTCCGGCTCACGAAAGTGGTGGCGGGCGCGATGGCGCTCCGGCGGCGCGGGACGGTGTTGTTCGTGAGCTCGGACGCCAGCGTGAACGCGTACTCGGGCTGGGGCGCTTACTCGGTGTCGAAGGCGGGCGCCGATCACCTGGCGCGCCTCTTCGCCGTGGAGCTCGAGCCTTTCGGCGTGCGCTCCTTCAGCGTCGATCCGGGAGAGATGGACACGGCGATGCACCGAGCGGCCCTGCCGGACGCGGATCCGGCGTCGCTTTCGCGTCCCGAGGACGTGGCGGTCCGCATCGCCGAGTTGCTCGAGCGCCACGTGCCGAACGGGGCGCGCCTCGAGATCGGAACTCCGGCAGCATGACCGGCGCGACCCTGCTTCGGGCAGCGCGAGCGCCGCGCCGCAGCGCGGAGCACCGGTTGCTTCACCTCGATCCGCTCGCGGGCACGTGGCACGATCGGCCGTTCGCGGCGCTGCCCGAAGCGTTTCGGTACGGCGATCTGCTGGTCGTGAACGACGCCGCGACGCTGCCTTCGTCCTTGCGGCTCACGAGTCACGAGGGCGAGCTCAGGCTCGTCGGGCGCGACGGGGAGCGCAGGTTTCGTGCGGTGGTGTTCGGGCCCGGCGATTTTCGCACGCCGACCGAGCTGCGGGGCGAGGCTCCGCCGTTGGGAGAGGGCGATCGAGTGCGGAGTGGTTCGCTCGAGGCGGCGGTCGTCGCCGTGGATCCGGACGCGCCGCGTCTCGTGGGCCTCGAGTTCGCGCTGGGCGGTGCGGAGCTGCTCGCGGCGCTGTATCGCGAGGGTCGCGTGATCCAGTACGCCTATGTCGAGCAACCCCTGGAGCTCTGGGACGTCCAGAATCGCTTTGCCGGACGCCCCTGGGCCTTCGAGCCGCCCTCGGCCGGATTGCCGCTGACGTTCGGGCTGCTCGAGTCGCTCCGCGCGCGCGGTGTCCGCATCGCCTGGCTCTCGCACGCGGCCGGGATTTCCTCCACGGGCTCGGCGGCGCTCGACCGGCGCTTGCCGTTTCCGGAGCGCTACGAGATCCCCGCCGCAACGATCGAGGCGCTCGCGAGTGCTCGCGAGCACGGCGCCCGGGTCGTCGCGGTCGGCACGACGGTGGTGCGCGCCCTCGAAGACAGCGCACTCTTGCACGGCTTTCCACGCGCGGGGCCCGGGGAGGCGCGGCTGATCCTCGGCCCCGGGTTTCGACCCCGCGTCGTGAACGGCATTCTCACGGGCATGCACGAGCCGAGCACGAGTCATTACTCGCTGCTCGAGGCGTTCGCACCCCGCCGGCAGCTCGAGCGGGCGACGGCGGCAGCGGGGCGGCTCGACTACCTACAACACGAGTTCGGGGATTCGCTGTTGATTCTCTGAGGTCGACGGCCGCAGCGTTACTTCTTGGCCTTCAGGCTGTACACGAAGGCGTCGATTTCGGGCGTGCCTCCGGTCGGGTAGGTGAGGTTCAGAACGTAGAGATCGGAGCCCACCACGTGCATGCGCCCGACCTGCTCGGTCTTCTCCGGGCAAGTGACCTTGAACTGGATCGAGGTCTCGTCGGGTTTTTCTACGATCGAATGGAGCTTCATCTTGTCCGCGCAGCGCCCGAAGAGCGTGCGCGAGAGCTTCAGGAAGTACTTGTTATCGAGCTTGCGATCGACGACGGCCGCCTGTTTCTTCACTTCGTAGTGAGCGCCGTTCGGTCCGTCGGTCGCCCAGATCTCCGCGCCGGCCGCGCTCTTCTGTTGAACTCCCTTGGGGATCACGATCGAAAAACTCTTCGCCTCGAAGCGCTCCCAGCCGTCCGGGATCTCCTTCTTCACCTGTTCGGTGGGAGCTTCGCCGAGCGCCATGCACACGCCGACGGCCTTGAACTTCTTGCCGCAGACTTCGGGGACGACGTTCGAGCAGAACAGAAAGTCGCGATCCTGACGCGCGCATTCGAGGGCTGAGCGCACGACGGGGTCGCACGCGGGCGGCGAGTCCTCGTAGTTTTTGCAGGTGACGCGGCAGGACTCGAGCTGAGTCTTCGTGCATTTCGGCGCGACCGCGTCGCACATCTTGTTGCAGAGCGAGAGCAGCGACTCCTGGGGCGGCGCCGGCGGTGCCGCGTCTGCCGGAGCCGCGGATTCGGCCGGTGCCGGTTCGGCCCTCGCGCCGGACTCCGGCTCGGCCGCGACCGCCGGAGCCGCGGCGGCGGGCTCGTTCGGCTGGGTTTGCTGGCCGGAGCAGGCGAGCGCCAGAGCGGCGAGGACGGCGGCGCAGGCGAGCCGCGGGCCAAACCCTCGAAAGGACCTCGTTTTCATCGCGCGCGAGGGTACACCGGCTCCCGCTTGGATCGATCGCCAATTTTCCGTGGCCGCAGGCGTGGTGCCGCAGAAAATTGGCTCTCACGGCGAGCCGGGCTCACGCTCCGGCCGCCGCGCTGACCAGCCGTTCGAGCAACGGCCCCGGCTCGTCCTGTCGCATCAGGACCTCCCCGACCAGCGCGGCGTGCGCGCGGCTCTGCGCGACGCTCGCGACCGCCTCCGGCGAGCCGATCCCGGAGAGGTGCACGGCGACCACGCCGTCCGGCAGGCTCGCCAGGGTTCGAGCCGCGCGCGCCTGATCCATCGCGAGCGTGTCGAGGTCGCGCGCGTTCACCCCGACGAGCGTCGCGCCGGCGTCGAGCGCGACGCGCCCCTCGGCTTCGTCGACGATCTCGACGAACGGCTCGAGATCGCGCTCGCGCGCGGCGCGCACCAGCTCGCCGACGCGCCGCTCTTCCAGGCAGCGGACGATGAGCAGCACGGCGTCGGCCCCGAAGCTGCGCGCGGCGTCGAGCTGGACCTCGTCGAGCACGAAGTCCTTGCAGAGCGCCGGCAGCGACGTGGCGGCGCGCGCCTCGGCGAGGTGCTCGAAGGCGCCGTCGAAGAACGGCGCGTCGCAGAGCACGCTCAGCATGCTCGCGCCCGCGGCCTCGTACGCGCGCGCTCGCTCGACCACGGAGAGCTTCGTCGACAACGCTCCCGCGGACGGCGAGCGGCGCTTGATCTCCGTGATGAGCCGCAGCGGTTCGCCGGCACCGCGCTCCAGACCGAGCGAACGCCGGGCGGGGGGCGCGCCGAACTTGCGGGTTCGGAGCGCGGCGACCTCCGCGGCCTTCGCGGCCAGGATGCGCGCCAGGACGCTCAAGCGGCTCCGGGCGAGGCCCGGCGCGCACGGGCCGCGTCGCGCCAGCGCTCGAGCACGCGCCGAGCGGCGCCGCTCTCGATGGCCTCGCGAGCGCGATCGGCGGCCGCGCGCGGCGCTAGGCCTTCGGCGACCACCAGCGCGGCGGCCGCGTTCAACACGAAGGCGTCCCGCGACGGATGCCGCTCGCCCGAGAGCACGTCGCCGAGGATCTTCGCGTTCTGCGGGGTCTCGCCGCCCGCGATCGCTCCCGGCGGGCTCCGTTCGATGCCGAAATCCTCGGGGGCGACCTCGAGCTCCGTGAGCTTGCCGCCCGCGATTTCGGTGACGCGCGTGGGCGCGTGCGGGCTCACTTCATCCATGCCGTCGCTGCTGCGGATCACCCAGGCGCGCGTCGTGCCGAGCCCCGCGAGCGCCTGCGCCAGGACCTTTCGCATCGCGTCGTCCGGCGCTCCGAGCAGCTGGTGCGTCGCGCTCGCCGGATTCGCGAGCGGGCCGAGGCAGTTGAAGATCGTGCGGATGCCGAGCTCGCGGCGCACCGGCATCGCATGCTTCATGGCGGGATGGTGGGCCGTCGCGAAGAAGAAGGCGATGCGGGCCTCGCGCAGAACGCCGCTCTGCTGGGCGGCGGGTACGTCGAGCGGGATGCCGAGCGCCTCGAGCACGTCGGCGCTGCCGGAACGGCTGGTGGCCGCGCGATTGCCGTGCTTGCCGACGGCGATGCCGGCGGCGGCCGCGATCAGCGCGGCGCCCGTCGAGAGATTCAGCGTGCTCGAGCCGTCGCCGCCCGTGCCGCAGGTGTCGAGCAGCACCGGGAAATCGTGCTCGACCTTCACCATCACCGCGCGCATGGCCTCGGCTGCGGCCCGGATGCACTCGGCGTTGTCGCCCTTCAGCCGTTGCGACGCGAGCAGCGCGCCGATCTGCGCCGGCGTCCAGGCGCCGGCGAAGATCGCGTCGAACACGCGGCGCACGGTCTCGCCCGACAGCCCCTCGGGGCGGGACAGCTCCTCGAACACGCGTGGAAAGCTCGGATGTTCGGCGGGATGGGTCATAGTGATGAAAGCCAG
>DASXWF010001117.1:0-6531 GCA_036503835.1 Polyangiaceae bacterium
CGCAGCAGCGAGCACCGACACCATGAGACTGGCGAACGCAAGGCGCGAACGAAACATCGAGGCCATTCGAAAACTCCACGTACCCCCGCGGTCGTTCCTCACTATGCCTTCACCGCCGAAGCTTGCAAAGGCGCTTCGATCGATCTCACCCCGATACACCGGTGTAACGTGCAACGTGATACCGGTGCAACGGGCGGGGTGACACGGTGCTCTCGTTCGACGGAGGAAATCGCCAATGCCACGCACGGGAACCGACACTCCGAACCAACAGCAACGCGAGCGCGCGAGTGACTACGTGTTGCACTTCGAGGCGATCGACCGCTCGCAGATCGCGCTCGTCGGCGGGAAGGCCGCGCACCTGGGAGAGCTTTCACGGATCGAAGGCATCCGCGTCCCGGCCGGCTTCTGTGTGACCACGGACGCCTTTCGGCGGATCCTCGCGGGAGCACCCGCCATCGGCGATCGGATCGATCGGCTGTCGTGCCTGAAGCCGGACGACCGGGACGGAATCCGCGCGCTCAGCGCGGAGATCCGTGAAACGCTCGAGGCGATCACCATTCCGGGCGATCTCGCCACGGCGCTAGCGCGCTCGCTCGCACGACTCGGCGAGCAAGGCCCCTATGCCGTCCGATCGAGCGCGACGGCGGAGGATTTGCCGGGCGCCTCCTTCGCGGGCCAGCAGGACACCTACCTGAACGTCGTCGGATCGGCTGCGATCCTCCAGCACGTCAGCCGCTGCTGGGCCTCGCTCTTCACCGAGCGCGCCGTGACGTATCGACTGCGGAACGGCTTCGACCAGGGGAAGGTTCACATGGCCGTCGTCGTGCAGCGGATGCTCTTCCCTCAGGCGTCCGGCGTGCTGTTCACGGCCGACCCCCGCTCGGGAAACCGGAAGGTAGTCTCCGTGGAGGCCACGTTCGGTCTCGGCGAGGCCCTGGTCTCCGGGCTGGTGAACGCGGACGTCTACGAGGTACGGGAGGGCGAAGTCGTCGCCAAGACCATCGCCAAGAAGCGCCTTGCCATCCACGCTTCGGCGGCGGGAGGAACACGGGAAGGGGAGCTCGCTCCCGAGCAGCAAGAGCAACCGGCGCTGACCGACGCGCAAGTCGTGCGAGTCGCCGCGCTGGGCCGGCGGATCGAGGCGCACTTCGGCCGCCCCCAGGACGTCGAGTGGTGCCTGGTCGACGGTGACTTCCACATCGTCCAGAGCCGGCCCATCACCACGCTGTTCCCGATCCCCGAAGCCGCCGACGGACAGAACCACGTCTACATCTCCGTGGGGCACGCGCAGATGATGACCGACCCGATGAGACCTCTCGGGCTCTCCTTCTACAAGCTGACGACCCCTGCGCCCATGCACGACGCCGGTGGGCGCCTGTTCGTCGACGTCACCGCGCGCCTCGCTTCGCCGGCGAGCCGCGCGGGCTTCCTCGCGCTCGCTCGAAGAACCGACCCCCTGCTCAGGGATGCGCTCGAGACGCTCCTCGCGCGTGGCGACTTCATCCCGGTACTCCCGGACCCTCCTCCCGGCGCGCCACCGCCTGGCGGCGCGCTCCCGGGCGGCGCAGCTCCCATCGAAAGCGATTCGCAAATCGTCACCGAATTGGTCGAGCGCACCCAGGCATCTCTCGCGGCCCTGGGGAGAGACATCCGGAACCACTCCGGCCCGGCGCTGCTCGACTTCATTCTGGCCGACCTCCAGGAGCTGAAGCGCCTTTTGATCGATCCGCGGAGCCATCAGGTCTTCATGACCGCGATCGAAGCTACCTGGTGGCTCAACGAGCAGCTGGAGGCCTGGCTCGGCGAGAAGAACGCCGCCGACACGCTCGCGCAGTCCGTCCCCAACAACGTCACCTCGGAAATGGGGCTCGAGCTCCTCGACGTCGCGGACGCGATCCGCCCGCATTCGGACGTGGTGGCTTTCCTCGGCCGCGTCGACAACGACGACTTCCTGGACGAGCTCGCCCGCTTCGAAGGCGGACGGGAGGCACAGGACGCAATCCGCGGCTACCTCGAGAGGTACGGCATGCGTTGCGTCGGCGAGATCGACATCACGCGGCCGCGCTTCAACGAGCGCCCCAGCCTGCTCGTCCCGCTGATCCTCGGCAACATCGAGAACTTCGAGCCGGGCGCCCGAAAGCGGCGCTTCGAGCTCGGACGAGAGCAGGCCGAGCAGAAAGAGCGGGAGATACTTCAGCGCCTGCGCGCGTTGCCCGACGGAGCTCCGAAGGCCGAAGAGGTCAAGCGGCGGATCGATCGGGTCCGGACCTTCATCGGATATCGGGAGTACCCGAAATACGGCATGATCAGCCGCTACTTCGTCTACAAGCAAGCCCTGCTGGAAGAAGCCGAACGACTCGTTCGGGCGCGCGTGCTTCGCGAGCGGGAAGACCTCTTCTACCTGACGTTCCAGGAACTCCACGACGCCGTTCGAACGCAGCGAGTGGACGACGAACTCGTCCGCCAGCGCAAGGAAGCGTTTCGCTCGTACGCAGCGCTCATTCCACCACGTGTGCTCACGTCGGACGGCGAGGCGGTTGCGGGCGCGTACCGGCGCAGCGACGCGCCGCGCGGTGCGCTCATCGGCCTCGCGGTATCCGGTGGGACCGTCGAGGGGCGAGCCCGCGTCGTCTCCAAGCTGGAGGATGCCGACCTGCGAGCGGGTGACATTCTCGTCACTGCGTACACGGATCCCAGCTTTTCGCCGCTCTTCGTCGCCGCCCGAGGCCTCGTCACCGAAGTGGGGGGCCTGATGACCCACGGCGCGGTGATCGCGCGCGAGTACGGTCTGCCCGCGGTCGTGGGCGTGGAGCACGCCACCCGGCTGATTCGCGACGGACAGCGGATCCGCGTGAACGGAACGGACGGATACGTCGAGATTCTCGAGGCACCGGCATGACGAGGTTCTCGAGGCACCGGAATGAGACGATGGTCCGGGTGCCCGAGGCGCCGAAAGCCGTCGCTGAATAGGGAGCGAGGCTCAGGAGCCGGGTTCGTAGCTGCTGAGCCTCGCCGAGATTTCGTTCATACGGCAACTCGAAACGAGAGTTCGTGTGAACTCCGAATGTCTAGTCCGCGGGTTCAATCGCGTATTGTATGTTATTGCGAAAGGAGCGACGCTCGCGCGCCACGCCCGAGTGAGCTCGGCGGGGGAGCTCCTGAGTCCACAAAGGCCGCGTATCCGGCTGCACTTGCTCGGGGCCCGAACCTCGGGGACAATGAGCAGGCTTGGTCAGGGATTTGCGCCGTCTCGCGCGCGCCGCTGTGGCGTGCCTCGTCGCGACCGCCGCGTGGACGGCGGGCTGCGGCGCGAGCAAGCGTTCAGGCGCGGAGCCCGCCGAAGGTAGCGCCGGTAGCGGAGGGGCAGGCACGGGAGGTCAAGGCGGCCAGGCGGGCAAAGGCGGCGCGGGCCGCGGCGCGGGCGGCGGCATCACGGTCGCAGAAGCGGGTGCCGGCGGCGCCTGTGAGCGAGAGGTCACGCTGCAGGCGGTCGTGCTCGGCGAGCCGCAATCGTTCGACCTGATCATCGTAGCCGATCATTCCGATAGCCTCGCCTGGTCGCGCGACGAGCTCTCGAGCGGCTTGCAGAGCCTCCTGGCCAACGTACAGGGTCGCTCCGTGCGCGTCTTCTTGCTCACCCCGACGCAGTACGGGGCCTCGAGCGTCGCCGCGAATACGCCGTTCGTCACGACCACGATCGTCGCCTGGCAAGATCCCGCGACGCTGGAGCCGTACGCGGGCGCCGTCACGGAGTACGTCGAGACCTGCAACGATCCGGGCGGGCTCCTGATCGATTGCCCCGAAGCGGTGAGCCAGGTGCCGCGCGTGGAGCACGGGAGGTGGAACTTCGTCATGCCGGAGCCGATCGCCGTGGTCGATCCCGACATGAGCGACGCCGAGTTCGCGAGCGAGCAAGCAGCCGTCGCAGACGCCATTCTGGCGCTCGGCGGCTCGGGCTCGCCCCAGGAGCAGCCGCTCTGCACGCTCGGCCGTTACGTCAGCCAGCCGGCGAGCGACCTCCCGCAAAACGCGGTGTTCCTCGTGATCAGCGACGAGGACGACGTGAGCGTGCCGGACGATTGCCTGGTGAGCTTCGACATGTCGATCCGCGAGACGGTGCGGCAGAGCGGCACCGAGCCCTGCAGTGCGGACTGCGACGCCTACCGCTACGGGATGAACGGTGACGGCTACTTGAAGATCTACCCGTTCACGTGCGCCGCCTTCTCGGACACGGGCGAGCGCATCGCCGGCAGCGAGCGCGGCGGCTGGCTCAACGTCCGATCGACCGAAGACTGCACGGGGCTGAGCGGCGCCTGCACGCCCGAAGAGGAAGCTCAGGCGCAGATGTCGTGCGAGAGTGGACTCAGACTCGTCGAGTGCACGCGCGAGTGCAGCCCCCAACCGACGCGTTGCGAAATCGATCTGACCGAGCCGAACATCGACGCGTGCAGCGACTCGTTCAGCTACGACGGGCGCGTCTGGGCGAACCTCAGTGAGTATTGCGCCACGCGCGGCGAGGGTTTTCGTGACTGCTCGGGCGGCGGCGTCAACTTCGTCACTTCGACGAGCGTCTCCGGCCACCAGCAGTACGAAAGCTTGATGCCGGGTACCGACCCGAGCGCCGTCGCCCAGTACTTCACGTCGCGTGCGGCGAGCGCGTTCGGCCCGGAACGTCACCTGATCGAAGGCATCGTGTTCGATCCGCGTTTCGACTGTCAGCTCGGCGCCGGGCAGAGCTACGCCACGAACGTCATCGGCGCGATCGGCGATCCGACGCACGTTTTTTCCCTCTGTGACAGCTACGCCCCGGCGCTCGAGGGCGTGCTCGATTTCGCCGAAGCGCTCGTCCAGACCGAATTCACGCTCGCGCTCGAGGACGACGAGCGGGTCACCTCGGTCGTCGTGGTCGGCAAGGACGGCTCGGAGCGCGCGCTCTCGAGCTCGGACTACACCTTCGACGAGACGTCGGGGCGCCTGAGCGTCGAGAAGAGCGCGATTGTCGGTGACGACGCCAACTTGCGCGTGGAAGTGACCTCGGATTGTAGGCCGGTCGTGAGGTAAAGCCGCCACTCCGCAGGCGAGCCGGAGGTTTGTCGCCCGCGAATCCGGACGTGGTTCGGTCGCCGGACCGAACCACTCTCGACCGAGCTCGGAATTCGAATGGATCCGGCGCGATCTCCGTCGGTCTCGGGGCCTTCCGGGAAACGCGATAATCTCCGCCGATGTCGAACGTGGCTGCGAGTGAGTCGAGCAGCGGCCCGGAGCGCGACGAGCGCTCGGTGGGCATGCTCGTGAACGGCAGCTACCGGTTGCTGCGTCGCATCGGCGGCGGCGGCATCGGCGAAGTGTACGAGGCGGAGCACGAGCGGCTCGGACGAAGAGTCGCCGTCAAACTGTTGCGCCGAGAGCTCGCCGAAGGGAAGGTGACACGCCTTCGCTTTCGACAGGAAGCGCGCTTGCTCGCGAGTCTCGAATGCGACCACGTGGTCGGCGTGCTCGACCGGGGCGAGCTTCCCGACGGGACGGCATACCTCGCGATGGAGCTCTTGCGCGGAGAAGACCTGCGCGACAAGCTGGCTCGCGTGGGGCGCCTGTCGGTCGACGAGGCCGTGCGGCTGGGCTCCGAGGCCTGTCTCGGTCTCGAAGCCGTGCACGCGGCGGGGATCCTGCATCGTGACCTGAAGCCTGCGAACCTGTTTCTCGCGGAGCGCGCGGGCGGCTCGTATCGCTGCAAGATCCTCGATTTCGGGACCGCGAAGGCGATCGCGGCGAGCGATCTGACACGTCAGGGCTCTCGCCTCGGGACGCTCCGGTACATGGCGCCCGAGCAAGTCTCGGGAGAATCCGCCGTGGACGCGCGCGCCGATCTCTACGCGCTCGGCGCCATCCTGTACGAGGCGCTGGCCGGCGCGCCCCCACACCGCGGGGAAACGCTCGAGGAGCTGGCGCTCGCGATTGCGAACCGCTCGCCGGTGCCGCTTCACGAGCTCGACTCGCGGATCCCGCTTCCGCTGTCTCGAATCGTAATGCGGTGCCTCGCTCGCGCTCCGGACGAGCGCTTCGACGACGCGCGGGCACTGCTCGACGAGCTGCGCGCGCTCGGCGCGGCCGAACGCCCCTTTCCGCTCGCGGAGACCGCGCCGGATCTCGAGGACGACGCCGTTCGAACCCGTGCCCGGCCCGCGCCCGGGCGCCTGGTCCCGGCGCTCGCGGGGTTCGTGCTCGGTGCGCTCGCGGCAACCGCGTACTCCCGCACGCAGGAGGCCGAGCCGGCCGCTCCCAATACAGCGCAGCGGCCCGCAGCCGAAGCGCGCGCGGCGCCAGCCCCCGAAGCGGCGGGCGTCGAAGAACCGCCACCGTCCATTCCCGCCGTCACGGGCGCCGCCGATGAGCCCGCCGCCGCGGCGCCGCCGAAGCAGCGCCCGCGCCCGCGAGCGGCGGACACGGCGAGCGCCGCGCCGAAGCCGGCACAGCCCTTCGAGCATCTTCTGGATCTCGAGAGTCCGTACACGGCGCCGGCGTCGAGCACCC
>DASXWF010001118.1:0-2695 GCA_036503835.1 Polyangiaceae bacterium
CATCGACTTCGTCGTCGCGGCCATCGTGACGCCCCCCGACGTGATGAGCCAGCTCCTGCTCGCGATCCCGCTCGCCATCCTCTACGTCCTCTCGATCGGCGTCGCCTACATCTTCCAGCGCAAGCCTCCCCCACCCGACGAGCCCGACGCAGCCCTCGGCTGAGCGCGCACGAGTCGGACGGGGCCATTGGCTACGCAAGAGGGATTTGGGGGGCGCGAAGAGCGCCAAGGCCGCGAAGAGCGCCAAGGATCTTGGTTGAGGAGAGCGGCGGATCGCAACAAGCAAACCTGTGAGCCTCTCTGAGTCTTCGACGCGTTCTTCCTCGCCCCCAAGCCCCCAATTCCCCTTGGCGGCCTTGGCGCTCTTGGCGCTAAAAACCCATCCCGTCGCAACGCCCTCCCCGCAACACACCTCCGCCACCCCGAAGCCCCGATCCCCATCAACCGCCCAAACGCGTCAGTCTTCGCGCGCGTACGGCTCGCCGCGGAGGATCGTGAAGGCGCGGTAGAGCTGTTCGAGCAGGACCACGCGCGCGAGGCGGTGCGGTAAGGTCAGGGTCGAGAGGCTGAGGCGCGCCGCCGCGCGGGCGGTGAGCGCTTCCGGGATGCCGTCGGCCGCGCCGATCAGGAACGCCACTTCGCCCTTGCCGGAGCTCGTCCAGCGCTCGAGCTTCTTCGCGAATTCGCGGCTGGTCGGGGCGTCGCCGCCGGGTTCGAGCGCGACGAGGGTCGCCTGGGCGGGGGTGGCGCGGAGGAGGTCGGTAGCGGTCTTGACCTCGATTTCTTCGCAGCGGGCGTAGCGGCGCACGCGACCGAGGTAGTCGTCGGCGACGGCGCGCAGGCCTTTCTCCTTGATGCGCCCGGCGGCGACGACGTAGAGCCTCACGCCGAGCCGGGGACGGGATCGCTCACGCGGATGCGGCGCGCGTCCATCCACAGGCCGTCGAGATCGTAGAGCGCGCGCGTGTCTTCCTGGAAGACGTGGACGACGACGTCGACGAAGTCGATCAGGACCCACTGGCCGCGCGGCAGGCCTTCCACCGAGATCGCGCGCCAGCCCTGCTTGCCGACGACGTCCTCGACGGCGTCGGCGATGGCGGCCACGTGGCGATCGCTCTGGCCGGTCATGAGCACGAGGTAGTCCGCGTAGTCGACCTTGCCGGTGACATCGAGGATCTCCACGCCGTTTGCCTTCTTGTCGAGGGCGGCCTGCGCCGCGGCGAGCGCGATGCGTTTGGCGTCCTCCGAAGGCGCAGCACTGCGCTCCGCTACCTTGGGTGCGTTGCTGGGGCGCGCCGGGCGGCGCAGCGATTTGGTCGAACGTTTCTTGGCGCTCACCCGCGGACTTGTCCTCCCCCGACGACCACCCATTTTTCGGCCGTGAGGCTCTCGAGCCCCATCGGACCGTAGGCGTGAAGCTTGGTCGTGGATATGCCGATCTCGGCGCCGAGGCCGAGCTCGCCCCCGTCGTTGAAACGAGTCGAGGCGTTCACGAGCACGCAGCTCGCGTCCACTTCGCGCAGCCAGCGCTGCGAGTTCGCGTAGCTCTCGGTACAGATGGCTTCGGTGTGGTTCGAGCCGTAGCGAGCGATGTGCGCGAGCGCCCCGTCGAGGTCGGGGACGACGCGGATCGCCAGGATCTTGGCGAGGTATTCGCTGCCCCAGTCCTCGTCGCTCGCCGCCTTGGCTTCCGGCACGAGCTCGCGCGTCCGCGCGCAGCCACGCAGCTCCACGCCTTCGGCGAGCAACGCTCGCGCGACCTTCGGCAGGAGCCGTTCGGCGTCGGCGGCGTGAACGAGCAGGCACTCGAGCGCGTTGCAGACGCCCGGCTTGCGCGCCTTGCCGTCGACCGCGAGCCGCTCGGCCATGTCGGCGTCGCAGCCGCGATCGAGGAACAGGTGGCAGACGCCCTTGTAGTGCTGGACCACCGGCACCCGCGCGTTCTCCACGACGAAGCGGATCAGGCCTTCGCCTCCGCGCGGAATCGCGAGATCGACGATGCCGCTCAGGGAAACGAGCTCGCGCACGCCGTCCCGATCGCCCGGGGGGATGATCTGCACGGCGTCCCTGGGCAGCCCCGTGCTCTCGAGCGCTCGCCCGAGCACGTCGCCGAGGAGGCGGTTCGTCTCTGCCGCTTCCTTACCGCCGCGCAGGAGCGCCGCGTTGCCGGACTTCAGGCAGAGGACGGCCGAGTCGATGGTCACGTTCGGGCGCGATTCGTAGACGATCGCGATGACGCCGAGCGGGATGCGCTGGCGACCGACCAGGATGCCGCTCGACAAGCGCTGCATCGGGCCGCGGCTGCCCACCGGATCGGGCAGAGTCATCACGTGCTCGACCGCGCGCGCCGTGCTTTCGATCGCCTTCCTGTCCATGCGCAGGCGATCGACGAGCGCCCCGGACATGCCGGCCTTCTGCGCCGCCGCCAGATCGAGCTCGTTCGAGGCCTGGATCTCCGCGCTGCGCGCGCGCAGGCTTTCGGCCACGGCGGCGAGGGTGCGGTCTTTCTGGGCGCGGTCGAGCGCGGCCAGCCGGGACGTCGCGCCCTTGGCGCGGATCCCGAGCTCACGAATCGTGCTCAAACGTTGCTCCACGTCTTATTCTAGTACAACGGCCGCGTCGTGCTTCCGAGATCGTAGATGAGAAAATTAGTGGGGGCCGTCGTACTAGCCGGCCGCGAAGCGGACGAGGGGGG
>DASXWF010001119.1:0-4321 GCA_036503835.1 Polyangiaceae bacterium
AGTGTCTCGAGGGTCGCTCCCTCGCGCACCAGCTCCTCGAGACTCTTACCCGGCGCGAGCTCGCGGAGCATGAACGGCCGTTGGTCGTGCGGCAGCCGTCCGAAGCGCACCACGCGCGGCACGCCCAGCCCTTCGAGACCCGAAAGCGCCACCGCCTCGCGCACGAGCGCGGCAAGCTCACGCGCTCCCGCCTCGCGCGCGAGCAGCTTCAACGCGTACTCGCGGCGCGTGAAGCGATCGCGCACCGACCAGACCTCCCCGCCGCCGCCCTGGCCCAGCCTGGCGAGCGCTTCGTAGCGCGACGGCAGCTCGCTGCCGCTCAACCTGTCGTCCCCGTCGTGATCTTGCCCACCAAGACAGCCAACTCGCTTTTCTTAGAGCCCGTAGTCCGCGCCGAGCCCGAAGAAGATCTGTCCGAGCCCGATCCCCACATCGAGGCGCGCGACGAAGTTACGGTGCGGTTTGTAGCGGAGTCCCGCCTGGATGTTGAGCCACGGCATGACCACCGGCTTCGACCCACCGTCGAACCAGTTCGGCTCCTCGTAACCTTGATAATGCTGGTTCGGCTCGTGATCCGCATCCGCTTCGCAGTAAGGGGGATACGGATCGGGAGTCGCCGGCGGCTCCCCCGGGCAATACGCCCAGCCACCGTCGACCGGATACGCCTGCGAGCGGTAGAGCGGCCCCCACACGATGCCGAGCCCTGCGCCGCCACCGTAGAGGAACGAGAACTGCGGACTGAAGTCCTTGCTCCAGTAGAAGTCCGCGGTGAGGTAAAACACCTTGATCTCGCTCGTCACGAGCTCCATCGAGGTGTCGGGATCGGACGGCGCCTTGAACGGCACGTCCTGCATCGGATACGCCGTGTACGAGGCCGCGAAGATCCATTCGAAGCCGTCTTTGCGAATGGAAAACTCGGGCCCGAAGGAGGGGCCAATCACGGGCTTACCACCGTCGCCGAACGCTTCGATGATGAACGCCGGTACGACGACCGCGCGCGCGCGTGCGCCGACGAAGTAGTAGGTCTTGTTCGGGTCCTCGACCGGCGAGCCGTCGTCGGTCCCGGAGTCCTTCGGACTCGCGGCCTCACCCGAACCCTCCTCCTTCTTTTCTTCGTCGCCCGCCTCGGAGCCTTCGCCCTTTTCGCCTTCCTCGCCGGCGGCGGATTCGTCGCTCGACTTCTCTTCGGCGGCGTCCTTCTTGTCGCCGCTCTCCTCTTCGAGCTTCACTTCCTCGGCGGGCGGCTCCTTGCCCTTTTTCGGCTTTGCATCAGCCGAAGCCGACCAACCGAAGAGAGCGGCGAGGAGAAGGAGCGAAGTGGTCCGAAGCGGGTGTCGAAGCATGGGAAAGCTACCCCTGAAGGAGGGGCCGCATGGTGCCATGCCACTGTGCCAACTGGCAAAGTTCTGTCACAAATCATCGATATTTGTGGGAATTATTCAAAGAATTCGCCTGGCACGCCTGGCACAGTTGGCCGGCATACCAGGCGATCTCGGCGAGGTCACTGCTTCGACACGTCGAACCTGAAGGAGCGGTTCTCACCGGCAACGGTCACGCCAATGGTGTCCGAATCCACCCGTTCGAAGGAAAGGGAGAGTGACTTGTCCTCCGGAGTCACGAGCCTGTAGCTGCCCGACTGCGGCACGGGATCGTCCCAGCGCATCTCGACATTCTCGATCCCGAGGTCCCAGCGCCCGCGCTCGCCGGTCCAGCTCCGGGAGCCCTCGACGCGGATACCTTCGGCAACGCCGCCGGCGAGCGGACTTTGAGTGCGGTCGCCTTCGCCGACGCCGGTACGTCCGGTCGGCAGGTAGGTCCACTCCGCGTGGTGAACGATGCGTCGCTCCTCGGCCGCAAAATCCCACGTCACGTCCGCTTCTCCGTCCAGCATCACGATGCCGTTCGACAGACCGATCCACTCGTGGTGCACAGCGACCTGGTCGCTCGAGTTCCGCTCCACTGTAATCGACGAGGTACCTGAGAACTCGTGTCCACGGTACGAGCAGCTACCGGCGTTCACACCGTACTCGACGCTGAGGGTCGCGCCTTCCAGCGTCACGCGAGCGCAGGGCAGCTGCGACTGGAAAAAGGTCCGTAGCTCCTCCGCCGCCTGCTCGAGGCCGGCGCCCAGCGTGAAGCTCGTCGAGAGCTCCACGTTCGCGGATGCGAGTGATTCCGCGGAGGTCGAGGCACTCGCCTCGTCGAGCGCTAGCTCGGCCTCCGCCAGCGTGAAGCGCTCTTCACGCTCCTTGTTCTTCGGGCAACCGGCGAGAGCAACGGCCAAGGGCAGAGCGACGGCAAGATGAATGAAACGCATGGTGACGAGTGACCTCCTGGGCGTCGAGGATTGCAGGGGGCATGCCAGGGGCTGCTTCGGCCGGTTTCGTGTCAAGCTAGAGTGAACGGCATCGGCGTGGTGAGGGTATGGAATGAAATCTGCGTTTTGGATCGGTCTCTCGAGTGCGGTCGTTCTCGCGATCGCTTGCGGCGGTCAGTCCATCAGCGAGGGCGACGGCGAGTCGGGCGGCGCCGGTGACGCGGGGGCGGGCGGAACGGGGAGTGGAGCGAAGGGTGGCGGCGGGAACGTTGGAGCGAACGGAGGCACCGGGAACGTCGGGACCTCCGGGAGCAGCCCGAACGCCGGCAGTACGAGCGCCGGCGCGGCGGGCGCGGGCTGTCGATTCGATTCGGAGTGCGTCGTACCCGGAGTGTGCATGGTGTGCTCGGACGGCAGCGCGAGCTGCGCCGTCGGGAGCTGCGCGAACGGTTCCTGCCAGGTCGAGTTCCCGCCCTGTCCGGGCGAGTGTCAGAACGACACGGATTGCGGCCCCGCCCAGTGCATCGACTGCGACGATGGCACCGCCTGCTCCCAGCCGACGTGTGTGGACCGTCAATGCGTGAGTCACACACCGACTTGCCCCACGAATCCCTGCGAAGGCCTCGCCTGCGGCGATCCCTGTTACGCCGATTTCCCGAGCGACTCCGGAGCGGGGGAGGCGCCGTACATGACCTGCAACAGAAACGGGGATTGCCAGTACGGCATCTCCGAGTGCGAGGCGATGTGCGATGGCCCGGAGGATTGCGCGTTGCCCGAGATCTGCATCCCTTGCGCCGGCGGCGGCTGCGCCCAGGGCGCGTGCCAGGCCGGCCTCTGCACGACCGTCTGCCCGAGTGGACGCCAGCCCTGCAGCGAGGCCTCGGATTGCCCGCCACTTCCCCCGATCTGCATCACGTGTCCGGCCGGAGGCTGCCAGGGCGTTTCCTGCATCGACAACGAATGTCGCATGACCTGCGCCACGGACCAGCAGTGCCTCGAGAAACTCGACTGCCCGGCCTGCGATACCTGTTACACCCCCATGGACAACGCAGACGTCGCCTGCTGGCCGAGCAGCTGTCAGTTCGGTCGCTGCTACACCCCGTGCAACTAGCTGAACGCGGCGACTACAGCCTGGCTGCGGCGCCGGTTTGGTAGGCTGCGCGGGCACGCCCGATGGCCATCCGTTGTAACAATTGCGGCGCTCCGGTTCCGGCGCCCACCGAGGACGCCGGGTACGCGAGCTGCACGTATTGCGGGACGGCCGTCGCGCTGCCGCCGCGACGCGCGCCGAAGCAGTCGCACTCGGTGTCACGAACGGTGGCGGCTGCTCCGGCCCCGGAACGTTCGGCGCGTCCCAGCGCGTTTTCCCTGCCGGTCGTGATTGGAGTCCTGGTCGCGGGTGGGTCGCTCGCCGCCGTGCTCGCCGAGAATCTGGGTGCAGGCGCCGTGTCGAAAATTACGGATGCCGCGAAGGTCGGCGCGCCGCAGGTGCTGATTCGGCAGGACGAGACGCGCGTGGTGCAGGAACCGACGCCGAAGACGGCGGAGCAACGCACGGCGGGCACCGGGCTCGATCCCAGGTCACCGAACCCGGCGAGAACACGCGACGCACGCGGCGCACCGAAGCCGGCGGCAAAGCCGACCGCCTCGTCCGCGCTCGTCCCACCCTCTCCCGCCGCCCCGCCCTCCCCGGCGCCTACCCCGAGTCCTCCCGCGCCTGCGCCGGCGCCGAAGAACGCGCGTGCCTCGATCGGCAACATCACCACGAGCGGCCCGCGTTCGCTCGCGGAGATCACCAAGAAGCTCCGCGGAATCACGGGCCAGGTTCAGGCCTGCTACGCCAAGCATCTCCAGGAGAAGCCGACCGAGGCGGGGACGCTCAGCATGAGCTTTCAGATCAGCGGAGGCCAGGTGCGCGGCGCCGGCGCTCGCAACCCGATCTTCACCGGCAACCTGGTCGGCTGCGTCAATCGCTCGTTTTACACGATGAGCTACGCCGACGAC
>DASXWF010001120.1:0-4242 GCA_036503835.1 Polyangiaceae bacterium
TCGCCTTCAACCCTGGCCATACGTCGCCCAGCTCTCGACCCCCGAGAACGACCGTACCGGGAAGGAGCTTCCGGAATACGGGCCCTATCCCGACGAAACGCGCTTCACGATCGACTGGAGCAAAACCGAGTGGCTTCACGCTTCCTGGGACAGCCAGCCCTCCCAGGAAGACCTGCGCCTGACTCCGGACGAAACGGAGTGGACCGAGAAGCGCTTCTACTACACCGTCACCGATCCCAAGTTCGAGTTCGCGGTGCCCATCCTGCAATCGGACAACAACTCGGGGAAGGTGTACTTCGACGACATCCGCATCGAGGAGATCGGGCCCGCCGGGCGCCGCCTGGTCGCGGACATCGACATCGAAGACCCCTCGGGTTGGTACCTGTGGGAGGGCGACGCGGCAGGGCGCCCGCTGCCCGGGACGGGCGTGGTCGCCAGAAGCGCCGATGCGCACCGCGGCGACTTTTCCATCACCCTGAGCGGCACCTCCGGCTATGCCAACCTCGGCACCGACGGCTCACGGGCGTTTCTCGTCACGCTCGGCAGCACTTACGAAGTCACGAGCTGGATCAAGGGCGAAAACAGCGCTCCCGACGCGATGTCGTTGGTTCGCATCGACTTCTACGGGTACGACGGGAAGCTTTTCGGCTTCGACCGCGAAATGCTCGACTCGCTCTTCGACGATTTCGGAGCGTGGGGCGTTGCGCAGGGCGTCCCCTTGAACGTCAACAGCTTCGGCACCAATCGCGCGACGTTCGATCGCGGCCTCGGAGGCCTCGCGTGGGTCAACGACATGATCGACGTCATGCGCGAACGCGGCTTGCACTTCACCTACTACAGCTATCACCAGCCGGACTTCGGGCTTTACACCAACCGACCCGGCCTCCCTGACCCCGAAACCTACAATCAGGCGCTCGCGGACCGGTTGTACGCAAAGCTTCACGGCGAGTGAGCTTCGAACAATCCGCGCCCGCGCCGCGCTTCGAGAAAAGACCGAGCGTGAGCCGCCGGACGACCGCGACCCGCGTCGCCGCGGACGGCGGCGGACGTCCAGACCCGACGCGGACGACGCTCCTCTGCACCAACTCGCGACTCATCCGGCTTCAGAAGCCCGAGGACACGCGTTTCGACAGCACCGCGCCTTGCTCCGGTTCGGGCATGCACCTTGCAACTGGTCGCAGCGCACCCCCGCGCTAGCGGCGCCGTCCGGCTGACGCAACGCGCGTTGGGGAGCTCACGTCGAGACGGTGTTCTCGATTCCGCAATGGAACTCGCCCATGCAGGACCGCTCCCGAAATAGCCTCGCCTTGCGCGAAATCAACGCGTCGGTTGCGCACCACGCGCGCCTCCTCGATCCGAGCACGTCGCTCGCGATCGTCGCGTTGCTTGCGACGCTCGCGTGCGGGGAGTCTCGCGATCCCCCACCCGTCCCGAGCGAAACCGAAACCGTGCCGGCCTGCAGCGTGGACGACACCGAGCTCGGGGCGACGCCGCTCCGCCGCCTGACCCGCTTCGAGTATGGCCGCACCGTCGCGGAGATCGCCGGCGTGGATCCGGCGATCGCCACCAGCCTGCCCGCCGACGAGAAAAGCCTCGGCTTCGACGTCATCGCCGACGCCCACAGCATCTCGACCCTGCACGCGTCCAAGTACCTGGAGGTCGCCGAGCGCGTCGCGAACGCACTCGTCCTCGACGTCGCGCGCCTGAGCGCGTTCGCCGGCTGCGATCCGACGGCGGACGCCGCATGCATCGAACCCTTCGTACGAGCTTTCGGCCGCCGCGTTTACCGGCGGGCGCTCGGCGAGGAAGAAGTGTCACCCCTGCTCGCACTCTATTCCGCCACGGCTGAGCCCGCAGCGCGCGACGGCGTGAGCGCGGTGATAACGGCCTTCTTCCAGGCTCCACAGTTCCTTTACCGACTGGAACCTGCCGCGGGTGAAGCGTTCGGAGCGGCACTGGCCTCCCGCCTCTCTTTCTTGATCGTCGGCGCGGCGCCGGACGAGGCGTTGCTGCTCGCCGCAGAACGGGGCGAGCTCGAGCGCGAGGAGGGCCTGCTGGCGGAGGCCGATCGCCTGCTCGCGTCGCCGCGCGCCGTCGAAGCGTTCTCGCGCTTCGTGACCGAATGGTGGAACGTGGACGATCTGACGAGCCTCGAAAAGGATCGCGCGCTCTTCCGAACCTGGACACCTGACGTGCCCGCGGCGTTCGCGGAAGAGACGCGGCGCTTCCTCGAGGCGGCCTGGAACGAGGGGCCGACACTCGAGACATTTCTGACCGCCCCCTACACGTTCGCGGACGCGAAGCTCGCGGGATTCTACGGCGTGGACGCGCCGCGCGGCGACGGGTACGGCCGCATCGCCCTCGATCCCGAGCGCGCCTCCGGCCTCCTCACTCAGGGCTCCTTCCTCGCCTCGCACGCCAAGGCCAATCAGACCTCGCCCGTGCATCGCGGCAAGTTCGTGCGCGAGCGTCTGTTCTGCACCCCGCCCGATCCGCCGCCCGACGACGTAGTGGTCCGGCCGCCCGTCGTCGATCCGCAGTTCAGCACGCGCGAGCGCTTCGCCGCACACGTCGCGGAGCCGCGCTGCGCGGGCTGTCACGTGCAGATGGACCCCATCGGCTTCGCGTTCGAACACTACGATGCGGCTGGTCGCTATCGCGAGACGGACGCGGGCAAGCCGGTCGACGCGAGCGGCGAGCTCACCGGCACCGACATGGACGCGCTGCTCGACGGCGTTCCTTCTCTGGCCGCGCGGCTCGCCGGCAGCGAGGAGGTGCGGAATTGCGTCGCCAAGCAGTGGTTCCGCTACGCATTCGGCCGAAAGGAGTCATCGAGTGGCGGAGACGCGTGCACGCTCGAAACCCTGTCACGAGCCCTGGCCGCGAACGACGGAGACCTGCGTGCGGCGATCCGAGCGACCGTCACGGCGGAGCTCTTTCGCGAGCAGCGCCGGGAGGAGGCCTCACCATGAGTAAAAAGCATAGTATTCCGCTCAGCCGCCGCACGGTGCTCCGGGGCGCAGCCGGCGCCGCCATCGGCTTGCCCTGGCTCGAGGCGTTCGCTCCGCGGCGAGCCTCCGCACAGAGCGAGCTGCCGCGCCGATTCATCGTGATGTACACGCCGAACGGCCTTCTCCCGTCCTGGACGCCCAGCGGCACCGAGTACGATTTTCAGCTCTCGCCCCTGCTCGCTCCGCTGGCTCCCCACCAGGCGGACATCGTCGTCATCCGCGGCCTTTACCAGCAGGGCGCCGGCGGCGACGGACACCAGAGCGGCATGGGCGGCATGCTGACCGGCACCAAGCTGAATTCCGGGCCGTTCGGCGGCACGAACGCCGCGCCCGCCGGCTGGGCGAGCGGCCCCTCCGTCGACCAGAGGATTGCGGACGAGATCGCGGGCACGACCAAGCTCCGCTCGCTCGAGCTCGGCGTGCAGGTCGGTGCCGCCGACAACTGGGGACGCATGTGCTACCGCGCGGCGAACCAGCCGCTTCCGCCCGAGGACGATCCGGCGGCCGTCTACGCGCGCGTCTTCGCAGACCTTCACACCGATCCCGCGGTGCTCGAGCGGCAGCGCAGGCGCCACGGATCGATCCTCGACACCGTCGGCCGCGAATACGCACGGCTCGCGAGCACGCTCGGCAGCGCCGACCGCCAGCGCCTCACCGCGCACTTGGAGGCAGTGCGCGACATCGAGGAGCGTCTCACGCGCACCGGTTCCGTGGGCGGCGAACACTGCTCGGATCCCCTGGTCGCGGCGGTCGAGAAGGATGCGAACGACGCGTATCCCGACGTCGGCGCGTTGCAGCTCGACCTGCTCGTGATGGCGCTCGCCTGCGACATCACCCGCGTGGCCTCGCTCCAGTGGTCGCGTTCCGTCTCGCAGACGCGCTTCACCTGGCTCGGTATCACCGAGGGCCATCACGATCTTTCTCATCTCGGCGACGACGACCTCGCGGCAGTCGACAAGCTGACGCGCATCAACACCTGGTACACGCAGCAGCTCGCGACCCTCCTCGCGAAGCTCGAGGCGATCCCCGAAGGCGACGGGACCATGCTCGACAACACCTTGATCTTGTTCTGTAACGAGCTCGCCAAGGGCAACACGCACAGCCGAAAGGACGCGAGCTACGTGCTCGCCGGCCGCGCGGGCGGCGCGCTCGAGACCGGACGCTTCCTCCACGTCCCGGGCGAGGTACCCCACAACAATCTCCTGGTCTCGCTTCTCCGAGCCTTCGAGAT
>DASXWF010001121.1:0-2476 GCA_036503835.1 Polyangiaceae bacterium
CGGACGCTCTGGACGGAGCGGCCTGATGAGCGCAGGCGCGTCCGTCCTCGTCATCGACGACGAGCCGCAGATGCGGCGCTTCCTGCGCGTCTCGCTCGCGAACGCGGGCTACCAGGTGATCGAGGCGGAGAACGGGGCGCAAGGTCTCTCCCAGGCGGCCTCGAGGAATCCCGACTTGGTTCTGCTGGATCTCGGGCTACCCGATCAAGACGGGCTCAGCGTCACGACGCGACTTCGCGAATGGTCGAAATCGCCGATCATCGTGATCTCGGCGCGCGGCCGGGAAGAAGACAAGGTGACCGCGCTCGATCAGGGCGCGGACGACTACCTCACGAAGCCGTTCGGCGTGGGCGAGCTGCTCGCGCGCATTCGGGTGGCCTTGCGCCACGTGACGACGGAGGGCACCGGCACGCCGGAGTTCGTCCTCGGCGAGCTGAAGCTCGACTTCTCGCGCCGCCAAGTCTTCGTCGCGGGCACGGAGGTGCACCTCACGCCCATCCAGTACAAGCTGCTCGCGCTGCTCGCGAAGAACGCCGGCCGAGTGCTCACGCACCGCCAGCTCCTCCGCGAGGTGTGGGGACCGAATTCGGTCGAGCACACCCACTACCTGCGCGTCTACATGGGGCAGCTTCGCCACAAGATCGAAGAGAACCCGAGCCAACCGCGCTACATCGTGACGGAACCGGCCGTCGGCTATCGCATCCGATCGCAGGAGTGAGCCGGAGCTCGTCGACGAGACCGTGTGCCTGAGCCGGGCCTCGTCAGTCCATGTTCTTCTGCTCGATCACCCACGCGTCGTCCGTGCAAAGCCCGCAAGAAGCGCCGTAGAACCACGAGCGCAGGGCGGTGTCGCCCATGAGCTGGACCCGCATCCACGCCGTGACCGCGACCTCGACGGGGCTCGGCTCGGTGCCGCGGAAGGTGACCCAGTTGGCGTGATCGGCGGTGACGTAGTTCGCGAACATGGCCGGGGTGTCCGTGATGGAGTCGAAGCCGCTGCGGACGGTGTCGCAGGTGACGACGTCGTCGCCGCCGCCGCAGAAGATGAAGGCGGGGCCGTGGAGGTTTCGTTGGCGGCTCGCGCCGCAGAGCGGAGCCATGGTGGTGATGCTGTCGTCGCCGGCCGCGGCGGACGTCGCGAAGCCGCCCTGGGAGTGGCCGGTGGCGCCGACGTGGGCGGCGTCGATGCGACCGTAGAATGGGCTCGACGGGTCTTCGTTCTGCTCGAGAAGCCAGGTGACGCCGGCGACCATGGGCGGCGGGTCGCCGTCGGCGACGTTGGGGCTGTCCGAAGCGATGACGATGAAGCCGTGCGACGCGAGGTGCCTCAAGAGCACGCCGTACAGGCTCGGGCTCGAGCCGGTGCCGTTGCCCCACGTGATCACGGGATGGCAGCGCCCGGATTCGGCGAGGTCCGCGGGGCGGAAGAGGGTGAAGGGGACGGGCTCGCCGTCCTCTCCTTCGCCCGCGAGCGGACCGACCTCCGTCTCCGTGACCGTCTCGAAAGGTCCGGCCATGGCGGGATCGGCCTCGGGCCACGGATCGGTCGAGCAGGCGCCATTCGGAGGCGTGCCACCGCTGCCGCCGTTCGCCGTTCCACCCGAACCTGACTGCCCCCCCGAACCTCCGGTAGAGCTTCCACCCGTGGTGCCTGACGAGCCTGCGGAGTTCGCGCCGCCGGTCGGAGCGCCCCCAGCGTTGCTCTTGCCGCCGTTGCTCATCACACCCGCGCTCGACCCGCCGTTGCCGGTTCCCGCGCTGGACGAACCGGAGGCTCCCCCGGTCGCTTTGCCTGCCGCGGACGTGCCCGCGCTGGCACCGCCAGTGCCCGAGGTCCCGCCGGCACCCGAGGCGCCGCCAGGATCGAGCGGCGGGTCGGACTCGCCGGCGCCACAGGCTGCAACGATGAAGCTCAGGAAGGGGAGCAGGCTGGATCGGTTCATGGGCTGTCCTCGTTGGAATCGATGTGGAAAGTTCCGTGCCATGCGCCAGTGGCGGGCACGCTCTCAACCCGTCAGTACCCTGCTTGAAGGACCGCAGGCGCCGGGGTTCGTTGAGAAGTCTGCCATCCCCTGCACTGCCCCGCGGCTGGGGACACGGCGAGCTGCCTAGATCCCACCACTCGCTAGGGCTTCCGGAGCAACTGACTGCCCTGAACCCATCATTGACGCATTGATCGAGGCAGCTGAGCGCCCTGAACCGAGCGCTCAACGTCCTGTTCCGGGCGCGCACCTGCCTTCTACTAGCCGTAAATGTCCTAGTCAGGGCAGGTAGCCAGGCTCTATCAGAACCATTTATGGCCTGTTCAAGGCTTCTCTGTGCCTCCTATGTCCGGATTGATGTGCTTCATGGCGCAAGAATGGCCTAATCTGGGCACCAGATGGCAGGTTACACGAAGCGCTACCGCAAGCGAAAGCGGCGCGGGTACGTACGCCCCTCGCGGGCCAAGCCGAAGCAGGGGTGGTCGCTGCGGGAG
>DASXWF010001122.1:0-1801 GCA_036503835.1 Polyangiaceae bacterium
AAGAACGGAGCCATGGTGTCCGCCGCAGGACTCAAGCCCACCTCGAAGGGTGCACGCGTTCGGCTCGACGGCGGCGACGCGCGCGTGACGGACGGACCCTTCACGGAAGCGAAGGAGGTCGTCGGCGGGTTCTTCGTGCTCGAGGCGAAGGACAAGGCGGCGGCGGTCGAGATGACCCGGCGCTTCGTGGAGCTCCACGGAAAGGTTCTCGGCAGGGACTTTCAGCTCGAGTGCGAAGTGCGGGCGTTCGACGGCTGACCGCAACGCGGCCCGTGCCGTCCCGGCAGTTTCGCTGTCACGTCTTGCGACCCCTCCGACCGGAAAAGCAGCTGGCTTTGGCCTCGCCAGAGCATTCGCGTGGCGTGCGGTCTCTGATGTCGATCGTGATCTGTTCCTCCAAAGACTCTGACAGTAGTGCTAGGGCATCGCCGAGCTCGTGAGCTTGTCCGCCACGGCTTCGATCACGGCTCGGCGATCCTCGGACAATAGCTGCGTGTGATCGATGCGCGGAAAGTGGTCGACCGTCACGCGGCCCGCCAGCTCGAGGCCCGGAAACCAGGCGTTCAGCTGCCCCGGATGGTTGAAGCGCTCGCGAACGCCCGCCGTGTAGACGAAGTGCGCGCGCCCGTCGCGGGCGAAGAGCTTCCCCAGCGCCTCCGCCGCTTCCTCGCGTTCCATGTAGCGGTAGCTCACCGCGCGCGGCCGCTCGGGCGCCTCGGCGCCCCGCAGCGGCTCGTACAGCCCCAGCGCGCGAAGCGTGCGCCGCGCCCCACGATGCAGCGCGTGGCGCACGAACCACCCCGGCGTGCGGTACGCAAAGGGATCGATCATCACGACTCGACCGATACGAGCGTCGCTCGCTGCGCTGCGCAGGGAGTCCTCCGCGCCGGAGCAGAGCCCGCCGAGGGCGACCCTCGGCATGCCGTAGCGCTCGACCACGAGATCGACCGCGGCCCCGATCTCGAGCTCGGTGCGCGCGCGGAGCGAGAGCCCGCTCGGGCTCCGTGCGCTGTCGCCGACGCCGCTCAGATCGAAACGCAGAGTGACGATCGCTTCGCTCGCGAGACGCCGCGCGAGCTCCGCGTACAGGCGAAACGGTCCGCACTTCGCGAGCAGCCCCGCGCTGACGAGGACGAGCGCCGCCCGGGGTACGCCGTGCCGAGGCTCGGTGACGATGCCGGCCAGACCTCGCTCGGGGCCGAATTGTACGGCGAATTCGCTCACGGCTGCCTCGTGACGAGCTCGGCGAGCGCCGCCGAAATGCCGGTGTCCGCGATCACGTCCTCGAGGAACGTCGGGTCTTCCCAGCGGCACTCGCGCTGCTCGGCGACGAATACCGGCTCGCTGCGCCCCACGAGGAGCGGCTTCAACGAAAGCTCGGCGAGCTCGCGGCGGACGGGCTCGGGAAAGGTGATACCGAGCCATTCCCCGGCCGGGGGACGTTTGCGCGGCCAGGGCAGGAGGCGGAGGGGCGCGAGGCTCTTGAGATAGCGCCGGTGCTCGCGGGCGAGCGCCTCGAGGTGACTCGCTCCGCTCTCGACCGGATCCCAGAGGACGACTCGCGCGAAGTCGAGGCGCGGCAGGGTCGCAGCGAGCAGCAACCCGCCGAGTCTGACGCCGACCGCGACGTAGCGCGCCGCGCCCGTCCGAACGGCGAGCTCGGCGCGCGCACTCTCGATGTCGTCTTGCCAGCGTCCGGGTCGCACGTCGCCGCCGTCGCCGAGCGAGTCGCCGCAGCCGAAGTAATCGAAGACGAGCGAGGGGACGCCCGCGCGTGCCAGCGTTTTCGCGAGCTTCGTGA
>DASXWF010001123.1:0-9299 GCA_036503835.1 Polyangiaceae bacterium
CCGCCTCTTCGGCGCTCGCCGGCCAGGGCACTCGGCGTTCTGCGCGCCGCGCGTTCGAACCGTCGGGGTCGGCGAGCAGCCCGCGCAGCCAGAGCTCGGCCCCCTCACGCGTGGCGTATGCCGCGACGGGAGTCTGGCAGTCGCCGGCGACGGCGGCGAGGACCGCGCGCTCGGCGCTGACGGCGAGGGTGGTCTCGGCGTGCGCGACGTGCGCGAGCAAGGCCGCGCTGCCCTCGTCGTCGGCTCGCCGTTCGACGGCGAGCGCGCCCTGCCCGATCGCCGGCAAGCACACCGACGGCTCGAGCACCTCCGTCGCGAGACCTCCGAGACCGAGCCGCACGAGCCCGGCGCGCGCGAGCACGATCGCGTCGACCGTTCCCTCCTGGCACTTCCGCAGGCGCGTGTCGACGTTGCCGCGGATGGGAACGATTTCGAGATCGGGCCGCGCGCGCAGGAGCTCGAGCCGGCGGCGCAGCGAAGTCGTGCCGACGCGACTCCCGGCGGGCAGCTCGGCGAGGCGCGCGCCGCTCCGCGATACGAGCACGTCGCGCGGGTCTTCGCGTACGGGAATGCAGCCGATCAGGAGACCCGTCGCGAGCTCGGCGGGAACGTCTTTCGACGAGTGCACGGCGATGTCGGCGCGCCCTTCGATCAAAGCCTCCTCGATTTCCTTCACGAACAGGCCCTTGCCGCCGATTTCGGCGAGCGGCCGATCCTGAACACGGTCGCCCGTGGTCGTGACGGTGAGCTCCTCGACCAGGAGCTCGGGAACGGAGCCGACCAGCGTGCCCACGAACGCCCGCGACTGGGCGAGCGCGAGCTGACTTTTGCGGGTGGCGTAGCGGAGGCGCAGCATCAGCGTGAACCGAGTTTCATGACCTCACCGCTCGTGGCGTTCGGGTCGGGGGTGGCTTCTTGCAAGCCGTGATCGGGGCTCGAGTAGGCGGGGCCGCTCGGCGGGGCGTCGAGGCCCTCGTCGCCCTCCTCGTTCAGCGCGAACAGGCGCTCGAGCGCGGAGCAGAGCTCGGGAAAGCCCGGAGCCTCGAGACTTTCGAGCGAGGCGGCCTGCCGCAGGCGCGTGGTCGGCTGGTGCAGGATGCGGTTCACCGAGGCCTCGAGCATGGTTTCGAGCGCGGCGCGCTCGGCTGCGCCGAGGTGGCGCAGCCGGCCGTTCAGGCTGCGCCCGAGCTCGGCCCTGAGCGCGGCGCGGATGCGCGAGCGCAGCGCCACGACCGTGGGCGTAGCCTGCTCCGCGTCCGCCCAGCGATCGAAGCTCTTGGCCTCGCCGTCGATGATCGACTGCGCGCGCTCGGACTCGCGCGCGCGCGACGCCAGCGTCTCCGCCACCACGCGCGAAAAATCGTCGATGTTGTAGAGGAAGACGCCGTCGAGCGAGTCGATCGCCGGGTCGACGTCGCGCGGCACCGCGAGGTCGATGTAGAACTGGCTGCGCCCGCGGCGCGAGCGGCGCGCGCGGTTGACCACCTCGCGATCGATCACGAAGTTTCGCGCGCTCGTGCTGGTGATCACGACATCCACCTCGGGCAGCGTGGCCGCGAGGTCGGACCAGGCGCGCGGCCGTCCTCCGACGCTCTCCGCGAGCGCCCTGACTTTCTCCGGAGTGCGCCCGATGACGAACAGGTCCGCGCCGGACGATTGCAGGAGCCGCGCGACCGCTTCCGCCATCTCGCCCGAGCCGACCAGCAGCACCGAGTGTCCGCCGAGATCGCCGAAAATGCGCCGCGCGAGATCGGCGGCCACGGTCGGCACCGAGACCTGACCCGACCCGATCTGGGTCTGCGCGCGCACGAGCTTCGCCGTGTGGATCGCGCGCGCGAGCGTACGGTGCAGCACCGCGCCGACGGTACCGGCCTTGCGCGCGAGCTCGTAGGCGTCCTTCACCTGACCCAGGATCTGCGGCTCGCCGAGCACCAGCGAATCGAGCGAGGAAGCCACGTTGAACAGATGCCGCACCGCGGCGCCGGCGTGATGCTCGTAGAGCACGTTCCCGCGCTGAGCGGGCGCGAGCGCGAGCAGCGCCGAACGACAGGCGTCGCCCACCCGCTCGAGCGGGCTACCCGCGCGAGCCGCCGCCAGCAGCTCGACGCGGTTGCAGGTCGAAACGAGCAGCGCCTCGCCCACCTCGGGACGCCCGACGAGCTCGAGCAAGAAGTCCGGGATGCGCTCGGTCGCGAGCGCGAACTGCTCCCGCACCTCGATCGGCGCGCTCTTGTGGGAGAGGCCGACGACCGTGATCACGAACCGTGGCCTCCGGGCCGCACGGCGTAGACCAGGATCACGAGCAGCACGCAGAGCAGACCCGCGAGCGTGCCGTACGCCGTGCGCCGCCCGCGCATGCCGAGCAGCCGCCGCAGCAGCAGCACTCCGGCGAGCAGGACCCAGGTCGCGAATCCGAGCAACGAGCGGGCCAACTCGGCGACCTGAAACGTCTCGAGCTGGCGCGAGAACACCGCGCCCGTGACGAGACCGAACGTGAGCAGCGGAAACGCCGCGACCAGCAGCAGGTGCGTCGCACGATCGAGCGCGTCCAGCGACGGCAGGCGCGCGCCGAAGCCGCTCGCGAGCTTGTGCCGGAGCCGCCGCTCCTGGAACACGTAGAGCAGCCCGGCCGCACCGGCGACCACGAACAGCCCGATACCGAGCACGTTCGCCGCGATGTGGAACGCCAGGAACGGACGCGAGATCTCCGCGGCCTCGGGCGCCGACGCGCCCACGAATTGCGCGCCGATCAGGAACGTGAGCGCCACCGGCGCGATCACCGCACCGAGCGCGAACAGCTTCGCGCGCCGATACAGGAGCAGGTACGCGCCCACGGCCACGAGCGCGCTGAAACTCAACCCGAAATGCAGCGACTCGACCGGGCACAGGTTCGAAAGCAGACTGGCCGCTACCAGGTGCGTGGCATGCAGCGCGCCGGCCGCCCCGAGCAAGCGTGGAGCCCACGCCGAGCGCACGCCGAGCCCCTCGCGCCGCGCGAGGTCCAGGAAGAACAGCGTCGACGCGGCGGAGTAGGCGATCACCCCGAGGTAGAAGGCGACGTGCACGAGGGACTCCATCAGCGGCCGCCTCCGTACGGTGCGCCGCGGCCGGTGGCCGCGCGAAGGCCCGACTCCGACCCGGCGGAGCGCGCGGGTCCCGCAGGCTGGAGCGGCGTCGCGAGCCAGCCCATCACGGTCTCGTAGGCGTTCTCCCCGATGATCATGGAGTCGCCGAGGAGCTCGGCGCCGAGCTCGGTCACGAAGCCGAAGGTCTTGACGCGCCCGGTCATCTCGAACGGGTCCGGCGCCCCGGACACCTCGCGCACGATGCGCACCGCCTCGACCACGCGGTAGCGCGTGCGCTCCGAGCGGATCCAGAGCTCGGCGCCGCTCATCTCCGCCTCCCCGATCGCGAACCAGCGATCGACGACCTTCTGCGGAAAGAAGATGCGGCTCTTGCCCATCGAACCCGGAGTGTAGCCGGCTTTCTCGACCGGGGGCACGGCCCCCGCCCCGCCCTCAGAATCCCGCTTTGGCCACGGCGGCGTCGCCCACGACGAGCTCGCGCTCGGACTGGGTCACGAGAGCGAGGCTGCTGTAGCGCTCCGTGCTCAGCACGCGCAGCTCGGCGACGACCTCGTCCGGAAATGTCTCGGGCTCCCCGGGCAGCGGGGTGCGCTCGACCCGCACGCCCTCGGTCACGTCGGTGCGCACGCGGTCGCCCGACACCTTGCCGCTCAGCGAGGTGCGCCAGGTGTCGCCACGCCGGAGCACGACCAGGCGATTGCCGGGACGAAGCCCGTCTTCGCTGCCGTGATCGAGGAACACCACCTGGTTCGCGCTGACGTAGACGAGCGGATACACGCTCGTGAGCACGCGGGCGACCACCGTCTTCGCGTTCTTCAGCGGCGGCACGACGGTGAAGCGGCGCCGCACGGGCCCGATCTTGGCGCCGCGCTCGATGACGTCGATGGACTCGACGATGGAGGCTTTCGCCATGTGCGTCTTCGGATCCACGCTCTCGATCCGCACGGTGCCCTGCACGGCGACGATCTCGCCGGGCGGCTTGCGCGCGCCGGGCACCTTGTCGGGCGATCGGATGCCCCGAAACACGGTCAGCTCCTCGCCCGGCTTCACCGTCTTGTCGGCCTTGAGCAGCAGATAGACGCGATTGCCTTCGGCGAGCAGCATCTGCTCTTCCATCGCGCCGGCGACCTCGCCCCAGACGTCGCTCTCCGGATCGCCCAAGAACCCCTGATCGCGGAGCACGATGGTCCCCGTGGCGAGCCCGCGGCGGCGATCGACGAGACCCGAACCGCCTTTGCCGCCGCCCGAGCCGCCGCCGCTACCGAGCTTGTCGTAGATCGACGCGGAGCCGTCGCCGGGCTGCATCCGAACCTGATCGCCCGGATAGATCCAGTGCGGGTTCGCGATTTGCGGGTTGTAGCTCCAGATCCGCGGCCACTGCCACGGATTGCCGTAATACGTGTCGCAGAGATCCCAGAGCGTGTCGCCGCGGCGCACGAGATGGATCGAGGGAATGTACGGCCGGCGCGAATCGCCGCCTTCGAGGATCGCCGTGCCGCCCTTGCCGCCCGTCACGACCCCCGAGCCGCCGCCCGAGCGACCGAGGTCGAAGCTGTCGCTCTGATCGCCGACCTTCGGTTGCGAGCTCGACGGCAGACTCGCGTTCGGATCGGGGAGGTTCGGGCCGATGATCACGCCGCCCACGGGCCCGGGCACGACGACCGGCGCCGCCGGATTGCTCTGTGCGGGGCTGCCCGGAGCCGGCGCACCCGGATTTTCCGCTTCGCTCGGCCCGGGAGCCTGAGCAAAGACGGGGACGGCGACGAGCGCCGCCAGGACACCGAGCGGAAAGCCGCCTCGCTTCATGGTCACTTGGTGGAGGGCGCCGACTTGCTCGGCGTCGTGCCGGACGCGGGTTTGGGCGCCGTCTTTTGGCTACCGGGCAGAGTGCGGCTCTCGAGCGTCTTGCCCTCTCCCTGAATCAGGAGGCGCGGCGCCGAGTCACCCTCCGTTCCCGGATCGCTGGCGTCGGCCGCGGTCGGTTCCCCGTCCGGCTCGACGCGAACGACCTTGAGCTTCGGGCGGCTCACGGTCGTGGGAGGGGCCGAGCTCGCGACTCGCTCCTCGGACCGCGCGCTGGCGGTGCCGCGCAGCTCGAGTGCCTCCATCCGCTCGCTCATGCGGTCGGTTTCCGCCTGCAGACGCGTGATGTCGTCGTGCAGCTTGGAGAGCTGCTTTTCGACCGAATCTTCCTGGGCCGCGCAGGCACCCAGCCCGAAAGCCAGGGAAATCACGCCGATGGCGCGGGCCGGGGCGGAAAGCCGGGAGAGACACGCGGGGCGCATGCGAGAAGGGTAGGCGCCAGCCTGACTCCGGGCCAATAAATGGGGCGGATGCCCGAGAAGGTGCCTGACTTTACGGGGGCCTGAGGGCGGCGTAGGCTTGATGGGTGGGGCTTCGCCGTCCTCGCCGTGCTTCCGCCCGAAAAGGGCCGCGTCTCGATCTGCGGAAGACGCTGTTCGTGCTACCGAATCTGATCACGCTGGGCGGGGTGTTCTGCGGGTTCAACGCGATCCGCCTGGTCGCCAAGGAGCACGCCGGGGAAGAGGACGTGTACCGCGCCGCGGTGCTGCTGATTTTCGCGATGCTGTTCGACCTGATGGACGGCCGGGTCGCGCGCATGACGCGGACTCAGAGCGCGTTCGGCCTGCAGCTCGACTCGCTCGCGGACGTGATCTCGTTCGGCGTGGCACCCGCCCTGATCCTCTATAAGTGGGTGCTCTACCGGCTGCCGGTGCCGGGACTGCTCGCCTCCTTCCTGTACGTCGCTTGCGCCGCGGTCCGGCTGGCACGCTTCAACGTGCTCGCTTCGAGCCCCGCCACCGGAGCGCCGGTCAAGCCGGGCCCCTACATCATCGGCCTGCCCACGCCGCCCGCTTCCGGCATCCTGATTTCGCTCGTCGTCGCCAATCACGCGACGGACGGGCTGATCGGGCGCGAGGAGTACACCTACACGCTGCTCGGGGTGACGATCGGCCTGAGCCTGTTGATGGTCTCGAACGTGCGCTTCCGCTCGTTCAAGGACTTGAAGTTCGACACGGGCACGGTGCTGCTCGTGCTGTTCGTGCTCGGCTCGAGCGCCTTCGTCTGGCAGCGCTTCCGTCCGGAGTTCGTGCTGATCTGGCTGCTCAGCGTGTACCTGCTGATCGGCATCGTGGAGACGATCCGGGCCGTCGTGCAGAAGCTCACGCGGCGCGAGCGCGGCTCCTTACCTCCGCCGGCCAACGAGAGCTCCTGACGCGGGCGCGTTTCGATGCGGCGTAGGCCGGCATCTGCGGCGCCCGCCGCAAAGTAATGCTACGTCCGGCGCCCGCTGGAGGCTCCCGCCGTTGCCCGTCCTCGAAGTCGCTGGTCTGAAATTCGGCTACACGAACGATTCGCTGTTCGAGAACGTGACGTTCCGTCTCGAGGCCGGCGAGCGGGCGGGCCTCGTCGCGCCGAACGGAGCCGGCAAGAGCACGCTGCTCCGTGCCATCGCGGGCGAGATCGCGGCCGACGCCGGCTCGGTGGTGATCCAGAAGAACGCGCGGGTCGGCTACTACCGCCAGAGCCACGAGAGCCGGCTCGAGGGCAGCGTGCGCGACTCCCTGCTCGCGGGCTTCGGCGATCTGATCGGCCTGCGTCGCGAGCTCGCGCGCGCACAGGCCGAGGCGGCGAGCGGCGAACGCGCGGCCCTCGAGCAGCTCGCCGAGCTCACGGAGCGCTACCACCACGCGGGCGCCGACGCGCTCGAGCACCGCGTGGAGGCGATCGCCACGGAGCTCGGCTTCCGGCCGAGCGATCTCGAACGTGACGTGAAGACGCTCTCCGGCGGCGAGCGCGGCCGGCTCGAGCTCGGCCTGGTGCTCGCGACGGACGCCGAGCTCTTGCTGCTCGACGAGCCGACCAACCACCTCGACCTCGGCACGATCCGCTGGCTCGAGGGCTACCTCGCGGGCCTGCGCGCGGCCGTGATGGTGGTCTCGCACGATCGCGCCTTTCTGGACGCGGCCTGCCCGTTCACGTTCGAGCTCGGGCGCCGCGTCTTCCGCACCTACCCGCTCTCCTACAGCGCGTACCACGAAGAGCGCGCGGAGGATCTCGCGCGCGAGCAGAAGCTCGCCGAGGAACAGGCGGCGATGGTCGCCAAGACCGAGGACTTCATCCGCAAGAACATGGCGGGGCAGAAGACCAAGCAGGCGAAGTCGCGCCAGAAGATGCTCGACAAGCTCGAGCGGCTGGATCGACCGGAGGACGTGTGGGCGCGCGCGGCGCGCGTGCGCTTCCGCTTCGCCGAAGCGCCGCGCAGCGGGGACATCGTGCTCGAGGCGACGGGGCTCGCCGCCGAACGCGGCGGGACGCGGCTCTTCGACGGCGTGGATCTGCTCGTACGCCGCGGCGATCGCATCGCGTTCGTCGGCCCGAACGGTTGCGGCAAATCCACGCTGTTGAAGCTGCTCGCGGGGGTCGGCCAGAAGAGCGACCGCGGAAACGTGCGGCGCGGCACGAACCTGAAAGACGGCTACTTCGATCAGCAGCTCGGCTCGCTCGACGAGGCCAAGACCGGCGTGGAGGAGATCCGCAGCGTGCGCGGGGATCTCAACGTCGATGGCGCGCGCGAATACCTCGCGCGCTTCCGCTTCTACGGCGACGACCCGCTGCGCCGCGTGGCGAGCCTCTCCGGCGGCGAGCGCACGCGGCTCGCGCTCGGGAAGCTCCTGCTCGAGCCGCGCAACCTTTTGTTCCTCGACGAGCCGACCAACCACCTCGACATCCCCGCCGCGGAGATCCTCGAGGAAGCGCTGGTGGGGTTCGAGGGCACCGTGCTGTTCGTCTCGCACGATCGGCGCTTCCTCGAGACCGTCAGCACGCGCACGCTGAGCTTCACCGATCGCGGCGTCGACGTGTACGAGGGCGGCTTCAAGGACTACAACGACGCCATCGAGCGCGCGAAGCAGGCGGGTATGCGCGACGTGCGCCCGCCGCGCCAGGAAGCGAAACCGAAGCGCGAGGAGCCGAAACCGAAGCGCGAAGAGCCGAAGCGCGAAGAGCCGAAGCGCGAAGAGCCGAAGCGGGACGGCGCCAAGCCCGCCACCGTGCCTCCGGCCGGTGCGAGCGGCGCGGAGGCCCACCGGGCGCGCCGCGAACAGGCGCGGGATCTCGAGCGAAAGCAGCGCCAGGTGAAGCAGCTCGAGGAGCGCATCCAAGACCTGGAAGCCGAAGTCGCCCGCTACAAGAAGCTTCTGCTCGAGGGAGGCGGGGGCAACTGGGAGCAAATCCACGAATGGGCTAAGAAAGAGCGAGAGCTCAGCAAGGAGCTCGAAAAAGTCCTGGAAGCCTGGGTCTCGTTGTCGGACGAGCTCGGCCGGGACCCTGCGGTCGAACCTTCCCCCCGATGAAAGCGCTGCTCGTCCTCCTCCTCGTCACGCTCCTCGCCGGCTGTCGCTCGAAGGAAGGACCTGCGGGCGCCGGCAGCGCACCGGCGGCGGCGGCACCGCGCTCGAACGAGCTTCCGCCTTTGGTCGTGAAGTCGGACACCCCGAACCTCCTTCTGACGTGGATCGACGAGAAGGGCGACTTCCACGTCGTCATGAAACCGGACGAGGTCCCGGCCGAGGGCAAGAAGAACGTCCGCGTCGTCGTCACCGACAAGAGCGCGGGCACGGCCGATCTCGTCTATGTCGCAAACCTGGAAGAGCGTGCGCCTGACGGCAGCTTCCGTCTGAAGACCATGACGCGCGCCGCGTGGGACGAGCTCGGCGCCGCTCGGCGCAAGGCTCGACTCGAAGCGCTCGCTCCGAGCGCGGCCCCGCCACCCACGGCGAGCGCGCCCGCACCGGCCGGGAACAAGGGGCCGGCCTCGCTCGCCCGAATTACCGCCATCATCTACGGAGCCGACTGGTGCAAGCCGTGCCATTCGGCGGGCGACTACTTGAAGGCGCGCGGCGTTACCGTCATCCACAAAGACATCGAAGAAAGCGACGCCGCAGCGGCCGAAATGCGCCAGAAGCTCGAACGCGCCGGGCGGGGCGGCGCCTCGATCCCCGTCATCGACATCATGGGGCAGATCCTGGTCGGCTACAGCCCGAGCCAACTCGACCGGGCTATCAAGACGGCAGAGGCCTCGAAGCCGCTCTAGCGAATTTGGCAGGGCCTCGCGTCCAGCGAGCTTTCATCTTAGCCGCCAAGGCCGCCAAGAGCGCCAGCGGATTTTTGGGTTGGGTTCTCGATTGA
>DASXWF010001124.1:0-14164 GCA_036503835.1 Polyangiaceae bacterium
TACGTAGGGAACCTCGCCTTCCACACCACCGAGGACACGCTTCACCAGACGTTCGCGGGCTTCGGCACCGTCGTGGAAGCCAAGCTCGTCATCGATCGCGAGAGCGGTCGCTCGCGCGGCTTCGGCTTCGTCTCGATGTCGACCGAGGAAGAAGCGAACGCGGCCATTCAGCAGCTGAACGGCGCTGACCTCGACGGCCGCGCGCTCCGCGTCAACATCGCGGAGGAGCGTCGTCCGGGCGGCGGTGGCGGCGGCGGTGGCGGCGGCTTCCGCGGCGGCGGCGGCGGCGGTGGCGGTGGCGGCTACCGTGGCGGTGGCGGCGGCGGTGGTGGTGACCGCGGTCGCGATCGTCGCGGCGGCGGCGATCGCTGGTAGTCGCCCGAAACGCTCTGCTCTCCGGTGTCCGAGTCGTCGATTCGGATGCCGGAGGGGGCGTCCGCAGCGAACCGGAGCTCAGGGTTCGACACCCCAAATGAGCTCGCCGTTGCGGTACGCAGTAACCCGGTTCCAGTCGATCTCGCGGCGCGACCGCCGGTACGAGTAGTCGCCGCGCTCGCGATAATCGTGGTGGTTTCGCGCGCGAATCGAGAAGTCGAGCGCGATGCCGGCACCTGCATTCAGCTTGCCGGCTTGCCGCGCGAAGCCGAGCTCGAGGTAGCGATCGGCGCGCGGGCGATGCGTGCGACCGAAGCTCGAAACGACCCGGATCGCCGGAATTGCGTGCCCGTTCGCTTCGTTCTTGGCGGAGTCGAGCTCGAAGACCTGCGGTGAGGGGGCGGTTTCGTCCGTGTACCAGTAACGGATCGAGAGCTCGCGCAACGGGATGTCGCGATCGGTGTCGTTCAGAAGTCTGACGCGGGCGCGAATGCGGCCGTCCGAAGCGGACCCGTCGTCGCCACGAGCGCGGACGCGAACGCCGTCTTCGGATCCGGCCGGAGCATCGGCACGCGCCGTGTGCTGCGCGTCGTGCTGGTACATCGGCCACGGGCGCGGGCCCGAAGCGGGGGAGTCGAGATCCCAGAGATAGATGAGACCTGCGGCATCCATGTGCGCGAGCTCGAATTCGCCGTCGCCGTCGAAGTCGGCGGTTGCGCTGGTGTTCGCGGAGAACAGCGTGTACGCCGCGGTGAACTTGGGAAAGCCCGGCACGGTCGTGCCGTCGGCGTTCACGGCGCTCAGCGAACGATAGGGATCGATCCTGCCTTCGCTGGAGCTCAAGGCTTCGACTTCTCCGTCGCCGTCGATGTCCGCGAGCGCCGCCGCTCCGAAGCCGAAGTTGAGCCCGCCCTCCGCCGGGTGGTCGTAGCCTCGGGGGAAGCCTTCGAAGAGCTCGCCGTTGCCCCGCCAGGCGTAGAGATAGGCTTCAGTGCGCCCGTAGGCTTCGTCCGGCACTTCGATCCAGCAGGTTCCGGCGATCACGTCGAGACGACCGTCACCGTCGAAGTCGCCGACGGTCGCGCTGTTCGCGCACGTTTCCGTGGTGCGCTGCGGCCAACCCGCGAGCATTCGGCCGTCCGCACGAAAAATCGAAACGGCGCCGGCATTGTCGGACATGACGACTTCCAGCTTTCCGTCGCCGTCGATGTCCCCCAGGCTCGGAAAGGCGTAGGTAAAGGAGACGGCGCCCGCCCCTTCGGCGAGCAGGTGGGGCCAGCCGGGCAATACCCCGCCAGCTCCGAGCAGGAAGAGATCCGCCACGCCGTAGCTCGCGTATTCGTCGAACGCAGCGACCGCAATTTCCAGGCTGCCGTCGCGATCCACGTCGCCGAGCGCGGGGGGCGAAAGATACTGATAGGGCTCGCCCAGCAGCTGCTCGAACCAAGGCACGAGCTCCCCCGACTCGAAACGCCAGATGGCGACGCTGCCGTTCATGCCCGAAGTGACGATGTCGTTCAGTCCGTCCCCGTCCATGTCGTCCACCGCCACGTAGCGAGCGCCGGCAGCCACGGGGCCCGCCACGAGCTCACCACGCGCTTCCCAGACGAAGAGCTCGCCGGCCAGGTTCGCCACGACTACATCGGGCTCGCCGTCGCCGGTCACGTCTGCGACCGCCGGAGGCTTGTCGGCCATCATGCCGTAGCCGAACGGGTCGATCGATTGGGGCCAACCGGGTAAATCCTCGCCCGTGTGGGTGAAGGCGCTCACGTGCCGGCCGCGGACCGTGACGAGCTCGGCAGCGCCGTCGCCGTCCAGATCCGCTGCCGTCAGACCCTCGAGCACGCCGAAGTACCCCTCCGGCTCGAGCTCCGTGAGGTGGAGTGGCCAGCCCTCGTGGAGCGTCGGATCCACCACCACGGGCACCGAATCGCTGTCGGAGCCGCCGTCGGACGTATGGACGGTGAGCACGATCTCGTAAGCGCCGGTCGGCACGCCGCTGGTGTTCCAGGTCCCGAGCAAGCCGTTCACCACGGGACTCGAGCCCCCGTTCGGCAGGCTGATCTCGGCGCCGGCGAGCGGGGTTCCCTCGGCGTTCAGCACCGTGAGCTCGTAGTCTTCGAACAGGCCGGCGGCGGCCATCCCACTCACCGCGATCCGCTCGCCTGCCCGATAGAAGAGCGCGTGCGAAAACCACTCCTCGCGCGGGGACGGTTCGCTGATGAACACGCGCTCGAGCGTGACGGGTTGCCGATCCTCGTAGACCGCACCGCTAGCCGTCGTGGCCTCGAGGCGCAGCGTGTATGGGCCGTCTACGAAGGAGTTCGTGTCCCAAGCGCCGAGGGTTCCCGAGCTCACCGGCGTCGTGGAGCTCGCGAGCAAGACGAAGTTCGCGGGATTGTCGCCCGCGCCCACTTCGAGTCGATAGTTGGCGAAGCCCGGTCCCTCGGCGCTGCCCGTGACGGCCACGTTGCCCGCCGTGTCCAGCGTCCCGAAAGGACCGCCGATGAGCGCGCTGAGCGGCGGCGATTCGCCGAGCGCCGCCGCCGCATCGACGCGGCCGTACCCGCCGTCTCGATCGAAGCCAGGGGCGCCACTGTCGAAGGCGCTGTGGCGCAGCACCTGCCGCAGTTGTTCCTGCTCGTACTCGGGATGCTGCGCGAGGATCAACGCGGCGATCCCGCTCACGTGCGGAGCAGCCATCGAGGTCCCGGCCTGCCGGAGGTAGCTCGAGCCGACGACGAGCTCCGGAGGACAGAGGGTCTCGCTGCAAATGGCCGATTTCAACGACAGAATCGCGCGGTACGGCGCCGCGTCCGGGGGACCCTGGAACCTGCCGCTGCCCGGCGCCGCCACATCGACGCAGCCGAAGTTCGAAAACTCCGCCCGCGCGTCGTCGGGGTCGGACGCGGCCACCACGATCACGTCGGGGCGGTTCTGGGGGGAGAACTCCGTCACGTCGAGGCCGATGTTGCCCGCGGCGAACACCACCGTCGCGCCCAACGCGCGCACCACAGCGACCGCATCTTCCGCGATCGGGTTTCGGGGGCAAGGGGCGAAGCAGCCCCAGCTGTTGTTGAGCACGCGCGCCCCGAGCGAAGCCGCGTAGACCATCCCTTGAGTGAGGGAGGACATGCTGCCGAAGCCGTTGGCGCCGAGCGCGCGGACCGGCAGGATTCTGGCTTTGGGCGCGACGCCGATCACGCCTTCGGAATTGTCGCCGACGGCGGCGATGATCCCGCTCACGTGGGTGCCGTGTCCGTACTCGTCCGTGGGGTTCGGGGTCTGAGTATTGAAATTCCAGCCGCTCACGTCGTCGACGAAGCCGTTACTGTCGTCGTCGACGCCGTTGTCGGGGACTTCGCCGGGATTTTCCCAGACGTTCTCGCCGATGTCGGGGTGAGCGAGATCGAGGCCCGAGTCGATCACGCCGACCACGACGCCCTCACCCTGCTCGACGTCCCACGCGGTCGATGCGTTGATGCGCTCGAGCGTCCACGAGTCCGCGTAGGGCTGGCCCCACGAACCGCTCGAAGCGAAGTACGTGTCGTCTGGCGTAAGATCCGCCCTGGCGACGTAGTTCGGCTGCGCGTATTCGACGTGCGGATCCTGCGCGGCGCGCCGGACCGCCGCCGCCACGTCGACATCGGCCGGCAACTCCAGGACATAGACGTTTGCCAGATCCGCGACGCTGCGCGCGGGGCCGGCCGCGCTGCTGCGCCGCGCCGGGGTGTTTGCGTCGCGTTGTGCGAACAACCGTTGCGCCGTGGCGGTGGAGAGCCCGCGCCGGCCCGGCAGGAACGCCCGTGCCCTTCGCGCGCCGATCCCTTCGTGCAGTCGATCGAGCGAAGCGGAGCGATCAGCGGTGGCGCCCGCGAAGCTGCGACGCTCCGCGAGCCACTGCTCGACGTCCTCCGTCACGGCGCGGCTGCCGTGCGATCGGTATTTGACGATGATTTCTCCCTCCTGAAACGCGGGCGCCGACGGCAGAATCGCGGGCGAAGACCGTTGCGACGCAGCCGGCGCCGTTCGCGCTAGCGCAGGGGAGCTCTCCAAGGGCGCGGGCGGCGATCCTTCGCTGCAACCGAACAGCGCGAACAGACAACACCCTGCCCACCTCATGGGACCACCTCGCGTTTTCATCGAAACTTCTCCCGCAGACATGATGCCCGCAGCTCGTCATCTGTACGTCGAAGCGCCGATCCGTCCCACCCCACGAGGACGCTTCGGTTGACGACGCCGCCGATTCGAGGCTGAACTTTCCGAGCTCGATGGAACCACCCGGCCCGTACGGAATCGTCCTCTTCGCTTCGATCGTGGTCGCGGCGTGCCCCAGGAAGTCGCGACGAGTGCTCGGGACGGCGCCGGCGTACTTCGTCGTTGCGGCTTGAGCCATGGACCTCCAGCGTGATGCACTGCTCTGCGGAGCGGCCGCGCTGGCCGGTGCGATCAACTCCATCGCGGGGGGCGGGACGCTGCTCTCCTTTCCGGCGGCGATCGCGTGGGGGCTCCCGTCCACGGTCGCCAACGCGACCAATGCCGTCGCGATGATGCCCGGATCGCTGGCGTCCGCCTGGGCGTATCGGAACGAGATCCGAAAAAGCTCGCGGTTGGCGGGCTTACTCTTGCCGCCGGCGCTCGTCGGCGGTGTCGCGGGCGCGATGCTGCTCTACGTGACGCCCGTGCGGGTGTTCGACGCGGTGGTGCCGTGGCTGGTCCTCGCCGCCACGCTCCTCATCCTGTTCCAGCCGCGGGCTCGTAGTCCGGAATCGCATGCACCGGCGTCGCGGCCGTCACGCCCCTCGCGCAGGTACGAGCTCGCGGCCGTGGCGTGCCAGCTCGGCGTGGGGATCTACGGCGGGTTCTTCGGAGCGGCGATGGGCATCGTCATGCTCGGTTTCTTGTCGCTCGTGACGAGCGAGGACATTCACCACAAGAACGCGCTCAAGACCGTGCTCGCGGTAGCGATCAACGGCGTCGCGTCCGTCTACTTCGTGTTTGCCGGTCTGGTCAGCGGGCGAGCCGCGCTCGTCATGATCGCGGGGGCGGTCGTCGGCGGCTACGCGGGAGGCCGTCTTGCCCGCAAGATACCGGCGCGTGCCGTGCGGGCACTCGTGGTCGCCATCGGCTTGGGGCTCTCTGCTCTGCTCGGATATCGGGCCCTCGCCTCCTCGGCGTAGCGGCACCCGAGCAGGCCCTGGGGAGTCGGCGAACTGATCGGGCTGAAACTTGGCCCGAAGCCTCCGGGCGACCTACGCCGTCCCTAGGCGGGGCGTCCTTCGCGGGCGCCGCAAAGCCGCCGGAGGCACCATGAGCGAAGTTCAAGAGCGCCGCGCCAAGGGCACGAGCCGAGTTCCCCTGGAAACCCTGGTCGAAATCGTCGGGAACGAGCCCGGGATCCCGGCTTTCGAGGCCGAGGCGGTGGACGTGAGCGCGCGCGGGATGCACGTGCGTACGGCTTACCTGCCCGAGCAGGGGGCGCCGCTCGTCTGCCGCTTCGAGGACCAGGGACGCGAGATCGTGGTCGAAGGGGTAGTCGCCTGGCGCAAGGAAAGCGCCAAGGGCGGCGATTTCGGGGTGACGTTCACGGCGCTCGATAGCCGCAGCGTGGACGCGCTGCGCGGTCTGGTGAAGGTCAATCAGGGCGAGGGTGACGACGCGGAGTCCTCGCAGGGGTCGCGCGTTCGCCTGCACATCGAGGGCCTCGGCTCGCCGATGAAGGCGCGCGTTCGCTCGGGTGGTGTGCAGAAGGTGCAGGTGGGCTCGAGCCTCGAGTTCCTGAAGGTGGGGCGAAAGCTCGAAATCGAGGACCTGGAAGCGGGCGGCCGCCGGGTGGCTCACATCGACGGCGTCGAGATCGTGGTGGATGCGCGGACTTCCGTGCCGCAGCTCGTCGTGGCCCTTCGCTACGAAGGTGTCGTCGAGGATACGCCGGTGCCGACCGTCACCGATCTCGGGGCGGAGTCGGCGCCCGCCGCCGGGTTTCGCATCGACCCTGACGCGGTGACGACCGACGCGGAGTCGAAGAGCGATGACGCGCCGACGCCGTCGGGCGATGTCCCAGCCGCCAGCGACGACGACGACGACGATCAATCGGTGCCGGCTCGCGCCGCCGCCGCGGACGACGACGACGATGTGAACGCCGCCGTTCCGGCGACCACGCGCGCAGCGCGCCGGCTCGGCCACGCCGCCGAAAATGCGGGCACCGCGGCTCGCGACGCGAGCGTCGCGGCGGCACGCCTCGGATCGAGCGCCTGGAAGGGGATGGGGAAGCTCCTCGGTGGGGCCACGGCGAAAATCGCTGCGCTTCGCACGCAACGCTCCGCGCAGCCCAGGCGGCGCACGACGGCCCCCGCTCCCGAAGGCCCGGTCTCGCTCGAAGGCAAGCGCCTCCGGCCCCAATCCGCGGCCCGCGTCTCCGAGTCGGGCGAAAGCGCGCCCGCGCCCAAGAAGCGCCTGCAGAAACGCATCGCCGCAGGCGCCGCGGCAGCAGCGTTGCTCGCGACCGTCGGCGCGTTCGGTCTGAAGGGCGGCAGCGCGCCCGAGAAGAAGGCTGCCGCGACCGATGCCGTTCAGGCGGAGGCTCCTCTCGGACAGGCGCCGGCCGCTGCCGCACGTACCGCGAGCTCCGCGGGGCCGGTGGCGTTGAGCGGTTCGCCGGTCAGCGCAAACGTTCCGCTCTTCGGTCCGACGCCGCTCGCGACGCTCGAGCCGGCTCCGCTCGGCCCGCCGCCCTCCGCAGAGGCCCAGGCGGTGGAGGAATCGGAAATGCTGGCGGCAAAGGCCGCCTCGCCGGCGCGCGTCGCCGACGAAGAATTCCCCGAGCCGATCGAGCGCGCTTCCGGCGCCGACGCGAAGAAGAGCGGTGACGCCAAGGACCGTCCCGAAGACGTGGCACCCTGGGGCCGCGGCAAGATGCACCTGCCGACGATCCAGCGCCTGCGCCTGGATGCGCCCGGCTCGGCCATTCACGGCGAGGCGGATCCCACCGGCTTCACGGTGCTGGTACCCGGACGCAAGCTGATGGAACAGGGCAACGCCATCGCGAAGCGCGATCCGCGCATCGCGCGCGTGCGCACCACGAACACGCCGGGCGGTGCCCAAGTCCGCATGGCGTTTCGAGACGGCGTGCCGGGCTATCGCGTGCGGCTCCGCCGCGACTACATCGAGCTTCTGATCAGCGCTCCCGAAGAAAAGCCGAAGGCGACCGTCAAGGACGCCGCCGTGAAGAGCAAGGACGTGAAAGACGCGAAGCTCGTCACCGACGTGAAGGACGCCAAGCCCGCGAAGCCCGCGAAGAGCGTCGCGGCGAGGCCGGTCAGGGACTGACGCGCTTCAGACGCGGGCCGCTCTCACGCCGCGGCCCTTGCGGGTGAGGCGTGGGAGCGCGGTGTTGGGACTGGTTTCGATGCGGGTCGCGTCGTCGTCGCCGCGCTCGAGTGCCGGCGCGCCCGCGTAGGCGATCATCGCCGCGTTGTCGGTGCAGGCACGAAAGGGCGGCACCACCAGGCGAACGCCCGCCGCGGCGGCGCGCGCCGCGCCGCGCTCGCGGAGCTCTTTGTTCGCGGCCACGCCCCCGGCCAGCACGAGCTCGCGCACCCCTTCCTGGGTCGCCGCGAAGACGGCCTTTTCGACCAGCGTGTCGACCACGCGCCGCTGAAACGCAGCGCACAGGTTGCGGAGCGTCGCGTCGTTGCCGGGCCGACCGTTGCGCTCGACCCAGCGTCCGACGTCGGTTTTGAGCCCGGAGAAGCTGAACTCGAGCGAGCCGCGGCGCCGCATCGGCCAGATCAGATCCACCGCTTCGGGGTCGCCTTCCTTCGCCAGACGGTCGATCACCGGGCCGCCCGGGTAACCGAGCCCGAGCAGCTTCGCGACCTTGTCGAAGGCTTCGCCCGCGGCGTCGTCGCGCGTCGCGCCGAGCTCGTGGATGGAATCCGTGCCGGGTCCCGCGACGCGATAGAGCGCGGTGTGTCCGCCCGAAGCGAGCAGCGCGACGAACGGATAGCTCGGCGGGGGCGGACTCTCGATGCCCGGGAAGCGCAGGAACACCGAGAGGAGGTGACCGACCAGGTGATCGACCCCGACGAGCGGTTTGCCGATCGACCAGGCGAGGCCGCGCGCCGCCTGCACGCCGACGAGCAGCGCGCCGGTCAAGCCGGGCCGGCACGTCACCGCGAGGCCGTCGATGTCCTCGAGGCTCACCTTGGCCTGCCCGAGCGCGAGACCGAGCACGTGCCGCACGTTTCGAAGATGATCGCGAGAGGCGAGCTCCGGCACGACTCCGCCGTAGGGGGCGTGCAGCTTGACCTGACTCTGCACCGCGTCGCTCAGTACCTCGCCGTCGCTCCGCACGACGGCAGCGGCGGTTTCATCGCAGGAAGTCTCGATCCCGAGGACCAGCATGAGGGTGCCGGCGCGTACCAGGTTTTCCGCCTCGGTTCCACCCGGCTACCGTTTCGTCCGCTCCGGCTGCATGCTTGTCCGGAATGCACCGGCGCGAGGCGTTACGCTGGCTCTCGGCGATCCCGCCGGCGCTCCTTGCGTGCCGGCGCGCGGAGCCGAAACCGATGTCTTCCCCCGACGAACCCCAGAAAACTGTCAGAGGCTCCGACAGAATGCCGGTGCTCTTTCTCGCCCACGGCGCGCCGATTCTGTTGGACGACGAGGTTTGGGTGGGAGAGCTCGCCGCGTGGTCTCGTTCACTCCCGCGTCCGAGCTCCGTCCTGATGCTGTCGGCCCACTGGGACAAGCGGCCGGCGACGCTCGGCGCGACGCGCACGGTTCCGCTCTACTACGACTTCTACGGTTTTCCCGAGCGCTACTACCAGGTCCAGTATCCCGCTCCCAGCGCGCCCGCGCTCGCAGCTCGGGTCAAGGAAATCCTCGCCACGCAGTCACAGCCGGTCGCTGAATCCGAGCGCGGCCTCGATCACGGCGCTTACGTGCCGCTCGTCTGCATGTATCCGAACGCGGACGTTCCGGTGCTCCAGCTCTCGCTGCCGGGTCTTCGACCGAAAGACCTCTTCGCGCTCGGCCGCGCGCTTGCGCCGCTCCGCGACGAGGGCGTGCTCGTCGTCGGCAGCGGCTTCCTCACGCACAACATGCGCTACGCGTTTCGGCCCGACACTCCTGCCTGGGCCCGGGAGTTCGACGAGTGGGCGGGCGGCGTTCTCGAGCGCGGGGAAACCGACGACCTCTTGAACTTCATGCAGCGCGGTCCGGCGGCGGCAACCGCCCTGCCGACGACCGAACATTTCGCGCCCGTCATCGTGGCTGCCGGCGCCGCGGAGAGCACCGATCCCGTGAAGTTTCCGATCACCGGTTTCTGGAGCGCGGGCGGTTCGTTCACGCGACGTTCGGTGCAGTTCGGTTGAGCGCCGGCTCCGGACTCGCGCGCGCGGAGGCTCCGTCAGAACCCGCAGCCGTTCTCGCTGCGCTCCATGTAGAAGAGCGCGAAGCCGGGCTTCGCCTCGGGGCCCGCGTTCGGCGGTGGATCCGCGGCGGGTTTCATCAGCCGTACTTCCACGGCGCCGTTCGTCAGCAGCGACACGACCGCGAGGATCGTGCCCTGGCAGTTCGAGTCGACCCACGCGAAGAAATCCTGCTCGTGGCCCTCGCCGAACTCGAGCTGCGACAGCGTGTCGTGGAACATTTCCGGGATGGCGCGCAGGGACGCGTCCTGGAACAGCGCGCGTCCGTCGGCGCTGCAGAAACCGTTCTGCGTGTCGTTCGAGGTGAGCGTCCCGGGGCGCGTGCTGAGCGACGAGGTCGTGAGCTTCAAGCGCAAGCCGAGGCTCGGCGGAACGCCGGTGGGGATGAACCCCTCGTGGAAGAGCGGTGCTCCGACGATCGAGCCGCAGTACGCCGCCGCGCCCGGCGTATCGAAGCGATCCAGGGACCGGCAGCCGAACAGGCACGCGGCCGCCGCGAGCACACCGAACAGCGCGCGTCCTCCGCGCGCTTTCCCTACTTCGACGGGTGGAGCAGCTTCCACGCGCCTTCCCTAACACGGGGCTCCGGATCCGTCTCGTGCAGCCGCTCGAGCACCGGCCGCGCCGCGCCGGGGTTCGCCGCGTGGAGCGCGCGTGCGGCGGCCTCGCGAACCAGCGCATACTCGTCCGAAGTGGCCGCGCGGCTCAGCGCTTCCACCACGTCCGCGCCCGCCGTTCCGCCCGCCGCGAGCACGTCGGCGGCCGCCACCCGCAGCGCCCAATCCCTCTCCGTGGCGAGCAGCGCCGCGACCGAGGACAGGAGCGCAGCGTCTCCGCGCGGGATCGCGCCGAGCGCCGCGCGGCGGACGGCCGGGTCGCGATCCTTGAGCGCGCCGGCGAGCGCCGCGCGTGCCTCGGGTTCGCTCCGCGCCCCCAGGAACTCCACGGCCGTGACCCGCACCGGAGCGAACGGGTGCGCCGTGAGCCCCGCGATGGCCGGCACGAGTCCGCTCGCGATGCCGGCGACGACCTTCTGCGCGCGCTCGCGTTCGGCCCCCTGCGCGTCGCCCGTGAGCGCCGGGACGGGCGGGCTTCCCGGAATCAAGCCGAGCGCCTCGATCACGCCGCGCGCGCGCTCGGGCGAGCTGCGCGCCGCCGCCGCGCTCGCGCGCGTGAGCTCGACCGCGATGCGCTCGAGCGCTCCCACCCGCTCCGGTACGCCGTAGGGACCCGGCCTGAGCCCTTCGAGCAACTCGCGCACGTCGACGCGTGCTTCCGGGGGCGGCAGCGGATCGGCCGGCGCGCGAAAGCTCCCGGTCGACCACGCGCCGGCCGCCGCGGCGGCGAACTCGCGCAAGCGCGGCTCCGGATCGACCAGCGCGTCGGCGATGGCGCCGGGCGCTTCCTTCGCGCCGAGCTCGGTCAGCGCGAAGAGCGCGCTGTGCCGCAACGTCGGATCGGGCGCGCGCGAAAGCTCGGCGAGCAGCTCGCTCTCGCCGCGCGCTCCGAGCATCCCGAGGGCGCGCGCCGCCGCCGCGCGCGCCAGGTTCCCGCTGTCGCCGGCGTGCAGCACGCGCGCGAGCAGCGGCTCCGCGCTGCGGTCGCGCAAAATGCCGAGGCCGACCGCGCCCAGGGCACGCAGCCCCGGCGCCTCGGCCTGCAACAGGTTCGTGAGCAGTGGTCTCGCGTTCGGCGTGGCGAGGCGCGCGACGGACCAGGCCGCCGCGACCGCGACCGGATCGGTGTCGTCCGTCTGCACGCGTCCGTGCGGCGCGAGCAGCGCCGCGAGCCGCGGCAGGAGCGCCGGATCGCGCAGCCCGCCGGCGGCGATCATCGCGCGCGTGCGCAGCCCCGGATCCGCCTCGCTGCTCGCGTAGGCGACCAGCGCCGGCCCGGCGCTCTTGCTCGCGACCTGGGAAAGCAGCGTGATCGCCACCTGCTGCTGGGTCGCGCGTTCGTCCGAGAGCGCGTCGAGCAGCGGCTTGACCGCGCGGTCGCCGAGCCGCACGAGCTCGGCGCGCGCGGTCTTCGCGTCTTCCTTCGAGCCCGTGCGCACGCGGTGCACGAGCGGGTAAGCGAGCGCGCCGTACACCTCCACGAGCAGACGGCGGTAGAGCGGTCGTTCCGGGTTGCCGAGCGCGAGCGGCAGGATCTCGCGCTCGAGCGACTCGAGCGTGCCGCGCCCGAGGTTCAACTGGATCGAGAGCCGCGCCGCGCGCAAGACGAGCTCCTCGTCCGGCGACGCCCGCACCACGCGGCGCAGCAGCTGATCCGCCTCGTCGGTCTGGTTCTGCTGCACGAGCAGCTCGGCGAGCTCGAGCGCGACCGCGAAGGCGCGATCATTCTTGATGATCGCCTGCCGCAGCTCACCGATCGCCTTGTCCGTCTCCTGCCGGCGACGGTACATGCGTCCGAGCTTGGCGTGACCCTCGGCGTCCTCGGGGCTGAGCTCGACCGCGCGCGCGGCGTAGCGCACGGCGTCGTCGTCCTTGTAGAGCTCCGCCGCGTATTCCGCCATCCGCTGGTAGTACTCCCGCGCGCGTTTCGGCTCGAGCGTCACGAGGCGCGCCAGCACTTCGATGGCCTCGGCGAGCTTGCGCTCGAGCACGAGCACGCGTTCCAGGCGCACGAGGCTGTCGGGATCGCCCGGCGCGAGCTCGGCGAGGCGGCGCAGCGTGCGCTCGGCGTCCGCGAAGCGGCGCGCGCGCGTCTCGGCCTCCGCGAGCAGGCGCCCCGCCTCGAGGTCGGGCGGAGTCGCCTGGAAGCGCTTGCGCAACCCGGCGCTCCGCTGGGCGAGCTGGTTGCGCAAGCTCCAGAGCGTCACGATGTGCTGGCGAGCTTCGCGGGCGGCGTCGAGGTTCGACCCGGACTCGCGCAGGAGCTTCTCCCAGATCGCGAGCGCCTGGTCGTGGTACGCGCGGCGCGCATCGCTGGAGCCCGCCGCGCCGCCGGCGCGCTCGAGGCCGAGCGCCAGGGCCTTCTGGGCGCGAGTCTGCGAGGGCTCGAGCTTGGCGGCCTCCTGCAGGACTTCGAGCGCCTCTTTTACGAGGTCGTGCTCGAGCAGCACGTCCCCGAGCGCGATCGCGCCCTGGACGCGGTCGGCGACCACGCTGCGGATGCGCTGCCAGGTCGCGATAGCGCGCTGCTTGTTGCCCGCAATCCAGTAGCGCGCGCCGAGCTCCACGAGGTGCTGCGGATCGCGGCCGCCCGCCGCTGCCAGGCGCTCGAGCAACGCCAGGCTGCGCTCCTTTTCACCCATTCGTTCGTAAAACTCGACGAGGCCCGACAAGAGGTCCACGTCGTTGCCGGCGCGCGCCTCGAGACGCCTGAGCTCGTCGAGCGTGCGCGCCCGCTCGCCGCGCTGCAGGAGCACGCCCGCCAGCCGGAACACGTACTCGGGGTTCCGCGGCGCCGCGCGGATCAGCGCCTCGTACTCGGCGACCGCGCGATCGAGCGCGCCCTGGGCCTCGAGGAGGCTGATCACCTTGAGGCGCGTCGCCACGTCGTTCGGTTCGCGCGCGAGCACGAGACGGCAGGTGGCGAGCGCCTTGTCGATCTGACCGCTCTCTTCGTAGAGCGCGGCGAGCAGCCGGAGCTCGTCGGCGTCGCGGTTCGCGTCCTTCTCGAGCCGCGCCACGAGCTCAGGCAGTCGGTTCTCCGAGCGGTAGACCTCGGCGATCGTCTGGTAGACCTCGCGCCGGACGCCGGCGGCGCCGCCCGCGGCGGCCAGGGCGCGCTCGAGCTCATCGATGGCCTCGCGCGCGCGGCCCGCCCGCAAGAGCGCCACGCCGAGGTCGCGCCGGGCGGGCGCGAGCACGCGGTTGTCGCCGTGGGCGGCCTTCACGACCTCGGACAGTTCGCTCACGGCGCGCTCGAACTCGCCGCGATTCAGGAGCTCGCGGCCGAGCTCCGCGCGCACGAAGAAGGAGCCGCCGCCGCGCTTCTCGAGCTCGCGTTGAAAGCGCGCCGCCGCCGTGAAGTCGCGAAGGTCGAGCGAGAGGCCTCGCAGCGATCGCAGCATCTGCTCGCGCTCCGCGGCGTCGGTCGTGCGTTCCAGCGCCCGCTCGAGCCGCGCGCGCGCGCCGGCGCGATCGCCGCGCTGCTCGAGCAAGCGCGCGATCGCGAGATCGGCGGCGGGGCTCTTGGGTTGTTCGGCCGCAGCGCGCTCGTAGCTTCGGAGCGCGGCGTCGAGGTTGCCTTCGAGCCGTTCCACCCCGGCGAGCGCGAGCAGCGCCGCATAGCGCTCGGGCCCGTTCGCGCCCGCGCGGCGCTCGAGCTCGGCGATCAGTGCATCGGGTTTGCCGTCACGCTCCCGGTAGAGCTCGAGCAGGCGCTGGATCGGGAACTCCGCCCCA
>DASXWF010001125.1:0-1505 GCA_036503835.1 Polyangiaceae bacterium
CCGCCTTGCCACCGGTGCTGCCCGCAACGCCGCCCGTACCGAGATCGACACAAACATCGCTGCGACACGCGAGCCCCTCATCACAGCTGTCGTCACGCTTGCAACGACAACCTTCGGAGCCGCGATCGCATTCGTCGCCGCCGTCTTCTCCGCTCTCCCCGCAGCTGAAGAGCGTGAAGAGGCCGGTCAATGCAGAGAGCGAAAGCGCAAAACGACGTGCGTACAAGGAACCCTCCAACCAAGAAGCGGCATTCTATCACGCCCGTCTCCGCGCAGTGCTCCGAAGCGAATCGCCGCGCATTCGCCGCCTTCGCAAACACGTGCGACGTCAGCACTACTGCCGAAAATTCGAGCTTTTCTCGAGAAGTCTGCGCCTTTGCCAACGGGCTGACTTCCAGAGGCGACCGAGAGCGCCGCGCGATCATGGCGAGCTGAAGAACAGCTGGCACCGGCCGCGCCGGCTCCTCTCGTGGCGAGTGGCGACGCGCGCCGATCGTGATCTGCTCCTGCCAAGGTCTGCGGCAGTAGTGTTAGTGCGCGGACGGCGCCGGTTCCGGCGGGATCACGATGCGGCGGTCCTCGCCGTCCGTTCCGTGAATCACGGGAATCTCGTTGTCCGGAATCGCCCAATCGGGCTTCTGCCAGCCGCCGTCCGGCGTCTCGGCCTCGGCGTCCGGAGGCTGATAGGCGTCCTCGAGCGGCCGCGCAGTCGCGGGCACGCCCGCATCCACGCCGGCGGGAACCGCCGACGGCGCCGCTGCAGCGGAAGCGGGCGCCGCCACGGACGCGCTCGGCTCGGGCAGCGCGGAAACCGCGCTCTCCGGTTCGCGCGCGGTCTCGCGTTTGACCGGCTGTTTGTCGAGGGGCTCGCTCGAAGGCGGCGGCGCGGCCGGCGCGGGCAGAGTCATCGTTTCTTGATCGCGCGTGGAGCGATTCAGGAACATGAGCCCCCCGATCAGACCGGCTACGAGCGCCGCTCCCGCGACCAGGAACACGATGCCCATTCCGCTCTTGGATTCGCGGGGGGGCGGCTCGTGCTGGGTCGTGCCGAACAGGGCCTCGGTGGGAGCCGGGACGCCGGCGTCGGCGCCGCTCGGCGGCGCGATCACGGTCGCGGCGTCGCCGTCGGGACGCGTGCGCGAGCGAGCGCCGCTCGATGGAATCGGTTCCTGAGCGATCGTGAGAACGTCGGAAGGCGGCGGCGCGCTCGAGAGCTGCCCGCTCGCGATCATGATGTCGGGCGTGTTGGTGCCCGCTTCGCGCGGGTCGAGCCCCAGCGCCTCGCGCAAGGCTTCGGTCATTTCGCGCGCGGACTGGAAGCGCTGTTCCGGATCGCGGGCGCAGGCGCGCCCGAACCATTCGTCGAAGCCGAGCGGCACGGGCGCCACGTCGGACGGCACCGGCAGGTCGCGCACGCAGATCGTGAGCACCAGATCGCCGAGTCCGTCGCTATAAAAGGGCCGCTTCCCGGTGAGGCACTCGAACGCGATCACGCCGAGCGACCA
>DASXWF010001126.1:0-8087 GCA_036503835.1 Polyangiaceae bacterium
ATGATCGTGATGAAGATCGCCGTCCCCTGCGACTGCTTCTCGTAATACTTCTTCTCGGTCATGGCCTGAAGACCGAGCTGCTTGTCGCTCTCCATCGTGGTCTTGAAGGCCTCGAACTTCGTCGGCGAATCCAGCCGGACCGTGACCGAATTGACGAGCCCCTCTCGCCCGAACGACGAGCGCGTCGTATCGACGTCGGCCCATACCTCCGATTCGAAGCTGGAGCCGCCGGCTTCGAACACGCCGACCACCTTCACGGGCCGGTTCTTCTTCAGCTCGAAGCTCTCACCGATCTCCATGCCGCGAAAACCGCCGCGGAGCCCGCGGCCGATCATGACCTCGTCCGTGCCGGGGCGGGGCGGGCGACCGTCGACGACGCGGATCTCGGGGCGCACCTGCATCGCGACTTCCGGAACGCCGCGCACGAGGATGTTCGAAATCTGCCCGGCCGTGCCGCCGAGCTTGTCCTGCGCGATCACGACGACGACCTCTCCGGTCGCGAGCGTCGTGTTGCCGGTGCCACGCTTCACGCCCGGCGCCGCCGCGATCAGGTTGATCGTCTTCACTTCCAGGCTGCTCGACATCTCGTTGTCGGCGCCCTTGCGCAGCACGACGGCGTTGTCGTCGCGGCCCGCGCTCACCATCGTCTTGGTGATGCCGCTGCCGAGCATCAGCGCCGAGGCGAGCACGAAGACCACGAGCCCGATGCCGAAGGCGGTCGCGAAGGTCGTGGCCCGGCGGACCATCAGGCTGCGAACGTTGTAGCTGAGCGGAACCATGCCTCACCTCATCCGATTCGGCGCAGCGCGCCGATCACTTCGAGCTTGGCGGCCTGTCTTGCCGGGATGATGGCCGCGAGCAGGCCGAGCAGCACCGCGAGCCCGAGCGCCGCGCCCGCCACCTGAGGGCTCACGCGGAAGAACGGGAAGAACGCGCCCATGTTCTCCTCCAGCAACGGCCCGAAGAAGCCCATCACGAACACGTAGCCGACCGCGAGCCCGATCAGGCCGCCGAGGACGCCCATGACCAGGCCCTCCCCGAGGATGAAGGTGACGATGTGCTTGGGCAGGAAGCCGATGGCGCGGAGGACTCCGTATTCGTGGGTGCGCTCGCGCACGCCCATCGCGATCGTGTTGCCGAGGATCAGCCCCATGATCGCCATCATCACGTAGCTCACGATCTCGATGGCGCTGAGGATGGCCGAGAGCATCCCCAGGAACGACGCCTGCAGCGCGCGCTCGCTCATGCTGATCGTCTGGATGTCGCGGCTGTCGAACTTCTGGTCGATGGTGCGGGCGATTTCGGCCGCGCGCGAGGGATCCTGCACGCGCGCCATGATCCAGCCCACCTGATCCTGGAGGCGCGGCGGCTGGGACTCGTTCAGGTACTTGTAGTGAAACCAGAGCGTCGCGCGATCCACCGTGGCGCGGTCGGCCGTGTAGATCCCCGAGATGTGAAATTCCCAGTCACCCGGATAGATCGTCCCGGCGAGCACGATCTTGTCGCCGACCTTCCAGCCCTTCTGCTTGGCGAGCGCGTCGCCGACGATCGCGCCCTGCCGGTCCTGAAACCAGGCCTCGCGCTGCGCGGCCGGCAGCTTGATCTCGTCGTAGACCTGGAGGAGATCCGGCGGATCCACGGCGATCGAGCTGAAGAACTCCTCTTCCTTCTTGGGGTCCTTCGCGCCGAACCAGCTTGCGGCCGCCGCCTGCTTCACGCCCGGAACTTGCCGCACCTCCTCCACGTAGCGCCGCGGCATCTGCAGGATGAAGCTCACCTTGTGGCGCGTGCCGATGCGGTCCTGGCTCGCCTGCTCGGCGGCGGCGGTCCACGACCAGATCACCGTGCGCAGGATGATGAAGAACATCACCGCGACCGTGACGCCCGCCAGTGTCAGAAAGGTGCGGAGTTTGTTCCGGCCGATATTGCGCACCGCGATCGTGACGAGTCCCATTCGAGTCACTCCTGAAGACGCCGGCTCGCGGCAGCCAGGCTAGTTGGCGAGCACGCCTTTGTTCAACCGGTGCACGATCTTGGCGCGTTTGGCCGCCTCGTCGTCGTGGGTGACCATGACGATCGTCTTGTTGAACTCCTGATTCAGCTTCTCGAGCAGGCTCAGGATGTCGTTGGCGCTCGTGCGATCGAGATCGCCGGTCGGTTCGTCGGCGACGATGATCTTGGGGTCGGCGACGATGGCGCGGGCGATGGTCACGCGCTGCTCCTGACCGCCCGAGAGCTGGCGGGGCAGGTGACCGCCGCGATCCTCGAGTCCCACGACGCGCAGCGCGATTTCGGCGCGCTTGCGGCGCTCGGCCGCAGGCAGCTTCGCGAGCAACAGCGGCAGCTCCACGTTTTCGACCGCCGTGAGCACCGGCATCAGGTTGTAGGTCTGGAACACGAAGCCGATGTTGCTGGCCCGCCAGGAGGCGCGCTGGCCCTCGCTCATGGCGCCGAGATCCGAGCCGGCGACGACGACCTTGCCCGACGTCGGCTGGTCGAGGCCGGCGATCAGGTTCAGGAGCGTCGACTTACCGGAGCCGGAGGGACCCATCAGCGCCTCGAAGGAGCCTTCCGCGATGTCCAGGTCGAGCCCGGCGAGGACGTCGAGCTGCTCCTTACCGCGCAGAAAGCTCTTCCGGACGTTCGAAAGGCCGATGATGGTGCCTTTGCTCTCTCCCTTGGCTCCGTCGCTCATGGCAGCCTTCCTTTAGTGCGCTTTGTCGCGGCGGCAAGTCCCAAATCGTGGCGCACGGCACTGGTCGGTCAGTCTTGGCTGGAGCAGATCACGATCGGCGCGAGCCGCAACATGCCACGAGAAAAACCGGCGCGGCCGGCGGACGGCCGTCCATCGGCAAGCCATGGTCGCAGGGACCTATCGGTCGTCAAGCGGGGCGCTCTCCTTGCTCGCAGGCCGCCGTCCAGCCTCAAGCCGAGGAATTTGACCGAGTCCGCCAAGGGTCAGTCAGGTTTCTTCTCTTTCACGCGCTGGCCGTCGGGCAGGTCCGCCGGCGGGTTGTTCACGATTTTCGTGCCCGGGCTCGGTCCCCGGGCGAGCTCGAAGCCGCTGCCGAAAGCAGGACCGAGCTCCACGGGCGTGGCGCGCACCTTTCCGTCGTCGAACACGTACACGACCTTGGCGCCGCCGAGCGCGGCGATGGCCGAGCCCGGCACGATCGTTTTCGGCGGCGCCTGCAGCGCCGACTTGTCGAGCTCGTTCGCGAGAAAGCTCACGCGCGCGGCCATGTCGGGCAGCACGTTCTCCCGGTCGTCGACGAAGGCTACCTTCACGGTCACGGTGGCCTTGGTCCGGTTGATACGAGGGGTGATTTCCACGGCTTTGCCGCGGTAGCGCTTGGCCGGATACGCATCCAGCACGATCTCGCAGGGGCCCCCGATTTTCACCTGCGAGAGGCGCTGCTCGGGCACGTCGGTTTCCACCATCATCGTGGAAAAATCGGCGATTTCGACGCCGCCCATATCGACCGCGATCCCGGCGGGTTGCGGGCCGACGACCTCGCCGACGTCCGCGGGCTTGTTGACGATCGTGCCGCTGATGGGCGCGCGCACCGTAAAACCCTCCAGGGTGACGTTCAAGGCGTGGACGAGCGTGCCGGCCGCGCGCGCTTCGGCGTCGGAGGCCTTCACCATCTCTTCCAGCGAGGTCACGCGGGCCTTCAGGTCGTCTGCCGCCGCCTTGGGGCCGAGCCCTTCCTTGGCGAGACCTTCGGCGCGGTCGAGCTGCACCTTCGCCTCGGCGAGGTTCGCTCGGGCGGTCTGGGCGCGCGCCCGCGCGGCGGCCGTCTGGCTTGCGGCGGTGGCGATGCTCGCGCGCTGATCCGCCGGGTCGATCTCGAACAGGATGTCGCCGGCCTGAACCTTCGAGCCTTCCTTGACGAAGGCCTTGATGACCTTGCCGGCGACCTTCGGCGCGACCTTGGAGACCGTCTGGGCCACGACGTAGCCGGTGGAGGTAAGCTCGATGCTCGCCTGCGCCGGCGAGACCAGGGCAATTTCCGTCACCTCGATCTCGGTCTTGAAGACCTTGGACTCGAGGTAGGGGAGGCCGAAGACGTAGGCTGCCCCGGCAGCCCCGGCGAGCACGAGCAGCGTGATGACCCGCCCGACCCAGCCCCCGCCGCTCCGGCGGGGCTGTGCGGTGCGTTCGATGCGGAGCGCCGCGAGATCCGAGCTCAGCTGATCGGCCATTCTGCCATCCTCCTAGTGCCGCGCGAGCGAAGTCGCAATCCGCGAGAAGACGGATGTGGTATTTCGCGATAGCCGGGGCCGGAAACGTCGGCCTCGGCCTCGCATGCGGAATCCGCTCAACCTTCGCAACACGGCGAGTGCCGCGCGCTACCTCGCGACGTACGTCGAGAACCGCTTCGCACGGGAGAATCCGTTTCCGACGCGCAGCCGTCGTACGGTCGACCCCTGGCCGACGCTCGCGGGCAGCCGCGAGCTCCTGCCCGCGCCGCACCTGCCGGCGCAGCCCGCCGCCGCCGCCTGCTACTGGCGCTGCTGGGAGATCGCGTTCGCGAACTTCCGGCATGCCACGAACGAGAACGGCTTCATCTCGGATTACTCGTCCACGATGTGGGACGACGCGCTCTTCATCTGGGACTCGGTGTTCATCACGCTCTTCGGGCGCTACGGGGATCGGGCGTGGAAGTTCCAGAACACGCTCGACAACTTCTACGCGAAGCAGCACCCGGACGGTGGCATCTGCCGGCAGCTCCGCGAGCTCGACGGCAGCGAGGTCTTCAGTCGTTTCGACCCGGCAGGCAGCGGTCCGAACCTGCTCGCCTGGAGCGAGTGGGAGTTTTATCGGTTTCGCGGCGATCGCGGGCGTCTCGCCGACGTGTTTTTTCCGCTCGCCGCCCACGCCGCGTGGCACCGCCGCTACCGGACCTGGCCGAACGGCAGCTACTGGGGTACCGGCTGGGCGACCGGTATGGACAACCAGCCGCGCACGCCGGCCGGCGCCCACCTTTGGTTCGATCACGGTCACCGGACCTGGGTCGATACCAATCTGCAGGCGGTCTTCAACAATCGGCTGCTCGTGAAGATCGCCGCCGAGCTCGGGCGCGAGGAGGAAGTGCTCGAGGCGACGACCGAGAACTCCGCCCTGATTCCCTGGATCAACCAGCACCTCTGGGACGAGGAGACCGGATTTTACCACGACCTCCGCCGCGACCAGACGCGCACGACCGAGCTCAAGACCATCGGCGCGTACTGGGCGTTGCTCGCCGACGTCGTGCCTCGCGAGCGGCTCGATCGCTTCGTGCAACACCTCGAATCGAATTCGGAGTTTCGTCGCGTCCACCGCGTTCCGAGCCTCTCGGCCGACACGCCCGGTTTCGATCCCGACGGCGGCTATTGGCTCGGCGGCGTGTGGGCTCCGACCAACTACATGGTGCTGCGCGGCCTCACCGAGCGCGGCTACCACGACCTCGCGTACACGATCGCGGAAAACCACTTTCAGAACGTGATGGCCTCGTTCGAGGCCACCGAGTCGATCTGGGAGCACTTCGCTCCCGACTCGGAGGGCGAGGGGCGCGGCCGGCACGATTTCGTCGGCTGGACGGCGATCACGCCGATCGCGGTGCTGTTCGAGTACGTGATCGGCCTGCGCTCGGAGGCCGTGCGCGGTGAGCTCTGCTGGGACGTGCGGCGGCTGGACGAGCACGGCGTGCATCGCTATCCGTTCGGCGGGCAGGGCAGCGTCGATCTCGTGTGCGAAGCGCGCGCGTCGATTCACGAGCGCCCGAAGCTCCGCGTGAAGAGCAACGTTCCGCTCAAGCTGCGCCTGATCTGGGCGGGAGGCGAAGACGTGATCGAGGTCCAGCCGTCGTGAACGCCTGGGTTTCGCTAGACGGCGCGATCGTACCGGCCGCGGAAGCGCGCATCAGCGTGTTCGATCGCGGCTTTCTCTACGGCGATTCGGTGTTCGAGGTCCTCCGGACCTATCGCGGGGTGCCCTTCGCCCTGCGCGAGCACCTCGAGCGTCTTTCGCGGAGCGCGGATCGCGCCCTGATTCCGCTGCCGATCTCGGTGCAGGCGTTCGAACGAGAAGTGGGCGAGCTGCTCTCCGTCGCGAAGTTTCCGGAGACGTACCTGCGCATCGTCCTGTCGCGGGGCACCGGCACGGAGCTCGGGCTCTCGCCGGGGCTCGGCACGAAACCGTTGCGGGTCGTGATGGCGCTCGAGCTGCCGGCGCAACGCGCGGCGATGTACGAGCGCGGCATCTCCGTCATTACCTTCCAGACCCAGCGCGTCGCCGACTCGACGCCCGCTTCCGGCGCCAAGGTGTCGAATTATTTGATCGCCGTGCTGGCGACGCGCGCCGCCGAGCAGTCGGGCGCCGAGGAGTCACTGGTGCTCGATCGTGCCGGCCGCGTCGCGGAGGGCAGCACTTCGAACGTATTTTTCGTGAAGGACGGGGTGCTCGTCACGCCGCCGGAGGAAGCGGGGATCCTCCTCGGGATCACGCGCGACAAGCTCCTCGGTCTCGCGGCCGAGTGGGGGGTGCCGGTCGAGCTCCGCAGCTTCTTGCCCGCCGAGCTCCTGGGCGCGGACGAAGCGTTCATCACCTCGAGCATCCGCGAGGTCGCGCCGGTGGTCCGGGTCGATGGGCAGACGATCGGCTCCGGCAAGCCCGGAGCGCTCACCCTGCGCTTTCTTCAGGGCTTTCGAGCCCTGGCGAACGCGGGGGCGAAATCCTAGGGGCGCCGGGCGCCCCGAGGATTTCAGAAAAATAGCGGCGACGGGGCCAGGACGAAGAGCGCTGACGGCCGCCGCCTGATCGAGATGGAGTCGGAAGGCTCGCGGGGGTTCCCGAGATTCGTAACGAACTTCGGTTAGGCCGAGCCGGCGGGGCCGATGCCGGCCAACCGGTCAGGTGGCGGCGGGCTTCCGGACCGGGATCCGCAGCTGGCCGTTGCCCTGCGCGAGCAGTACGGCGATGGCCTTTTCGAAGAAGGCGCGCAGGAAGGGCACCTCGTGGGGCGGATCCGTGATGAGTCCGGCGCGCTCGGTGGCGCGGACGGCGGCGACCACCTGCAGTGCTTTCGTTTCACCTTCGCGGGCGAGCACGCTGAGCGCGCTGTCCTTCATCATCTTCACGAGATCGGCGCGCACCTCGGGCGAGAAATAGCGATCCGTGGCCGCCGTGAGCTCTTGCTTCATCAGCCCGTCGAACACCTCGGGTTCGGGTCGTGCGTCGGGGGTCAGGTTCTCGCCGAGCTTGGCGAGGAGCTGGTCCACCGCCTCGCGCGCGGGGAGCCAGCCGGCGAACTCCGGCAGCTGGTGCAGCTCCGCCGACTTGGCGGCGAGATCGCGCGCGTCGTCGTCGGCGAGCTCGAGCCCTTCGGCGTCGAGCGGGTGCTCCACCGTACCCGTGGGCGCGCCGGCGAGGAGCTTCTCGCTGCCGGCGAAGCCGAACGGTTCCGCGAAGCCACGCTCCTTCTGCTTGGCCCTCGCCTCCGCGATGCGAAAGCGCGCGTACTCGACCGGAATCTTGACCGGCCGGTACTGTCCGCCGCGAACCGAGCTCTGCATCGCCTCGCGCAGCTGCGACTGGCTGAGCTCGAGCGAGCGCGCCTGGTGCACGCCGACCGAGGGCGCGAGATACGCGAAGAACGCGCGGTAGCGGCTGCTCGGCGAGCGCGCCGCGATCACGATCAGCGAGGTGCCGCGCCCGTCGGGGGCGAGCAGCCAGGCCTCGAGCGTCTCGTCCTCTTTCTTGCCGGTGACGCTGGTGACGCGCTCCGCCCGCGGCAGCTCGATCCCGCGAGACTTCAGCACGTTGAGCCCGCGCCGCGCGGCCTTGCGTACCGCGCCCGAGCCGGTCTCCGCGACCGCGTTCACCGCGGCGGCGTTGCCCGAGCGGATCCAGGCTTCCACGAGCTCGGAGGCGCGCGATCCGGCGCTCGCGAGCGCGGCGAGCGCGCCTTCGGCGCTCGTCTGGAGCGCGCTCGGTTCGAACGAGAGAGTCGCGGAGCTGGATGCAGGCTTGGCCATGAAAGATCGTCCTTGTTTCTTGAAATCAGCGCTTCAGCGCGATCGCGTCGATCTCGATGCGCGCGCCG
>DASXWF010001127.1:0-7299 GCA_036503835.1 Polyangiaceae bacterium
CGCCGTCTTGCGCTCCCCGAAGAGCGTGATGATCCGCGTGCCGCGCGGCAGGTTCGTGCTCGGCTCCACCTCCGAACAGGTACTCGAGGCCGTGCAGAGCTGCGGCGGCGAACCCCTGTCCCACCGCTGCACCGAGCGCACCTTCGCGAACGAGCTGCCTCAGCTGCGCGTCGAAGCCGACTCCTTCTGGCTCGACCGGACCGAGGTGACCGTCGCGGCCTACGAGCGCTGCGTTTCCGCGGGCGCCTGCGCCCAGCGCACGCTGGAGGGCGGCGCGCGGCGCTTCCGGCGTCCCGAGCTGCCGGTCACGTTCGTGAGCTTCGCCGACGCCGAAGCCTACTGCCGATTTCGGGGGGCGCGCCTGCCGAGCGAAGCGGAGTTCGAGCGCGCGGCGCGCGGGCCCAACGGGCGGCGCTATCCCTGGGGCGACCGCTACCACGCGCGTCGCGCCAATCACGGGCGGCTCGGCCTCGACCCGAGCGACGCGAGCGACGGGTACGGTGAGCTCGCTCCGGTCGGCTCTTTCCCTTCCGGACAGACACCGGAGGGCTTTCTGGACCTTTCGGGCAACGCGGCCGAGTGGACGTCGAACGCTTACGCGGAGAGCCACGGCACGCCCCCGAACCCTGCCTGGGCCGGCGCCCGCGTGATCAGGGGCGGCCATTTCGCTAGCCCGGCCGCGTGGCTGCGCGGGGCGGCGCGCTCGGCGCTCGGGCCCGACGAGACGCGCGCGTACGTGGGCTTTCGGTGCGCGGCGAGCGGGAGCGGCGGCTGAGCGATGGCCGGGCGCGTCGCGCTTCCGATCCACGACCAGGTCGGTTTCGTGCTGGTGCGGCCGCACTACCCCGAAAATGTGGGCGCCTGCGCGCGTGCCCTGAAGACGATGGGCTTTCGTCGGCTGGCGCTGGTCCGAGCAAGTCGGCTGGCCGTGCCGGAGCACCCCATGGCGTTCAAGATGTCGGTGCGCGCCTGGGACGTGCTGCATTCGATGACACGCCACTCCACGGTCGAGGCCGCCGTCGAGGGCAGCGACGTCGTGCTCGCAACGAGCTCGCGCCGGGGTTTGTCCGGCTGCCTCACCGCGCGCGAAGCCGCGGAGCTCGTCAACGACGAGATCGAACGGGGCCGCCAGGTTCGAATCCTCTTCGGTAACGAGAAGTCCGGGCTCGCGAGCGAGGAGGTCGATCGCTCCGACTTTCGCCTGCGGATTCCCATGGCCGGGGACCAGCCGTCGGTCAACCTCGCGCAGGCCGTGCAGCTCGTCGCCTACGAGCTCTTCGTATCGGCGCTCGCCCGGCGGCCGGCGGAGCCGCGGTGAAGCTCCGCGCCCTCGCCTGGTTGGGCTGGGCGCTCGCCGGCTGCGCGCCGCGGGAGGACGCGCGCTTCGCCAGCGCTTCCGAGCAGGCGGCCGGCCTCGCCGCGTCAGGCAAGCCCCGGGCGGCAGCGGAGCGCTGGCTCGCCGCAGCCGGAACCGCGAGCGGACCTCACGACCGTGACGAAGCGACCTACCGGGCGGCCGCGAGCTACGAGCGCGCCGGCGACACCGCGCGAGCCGAACGGCTTTACTCCGAGCTCGAACGCGGGGGCGGCAACCGCGCGGCGCGGGCCGGATTCGCGCGGGCGCGCCTCGTCGGACGGCAGGACGAGGCGCGCGGCCAGGCGCTCTTGCTCTCCACCCTGCGGAGGCATCCCGACTCGGGGCTCTCTCCCCGAGCGCTCGCCGAGCACCTCGCCTGGGTCGAGCGAAACGGCGGGGCTACCGCGGCGCTCGCGAGCTGCCGCCGGCTCGCGCCGGAATTTGCCGCGACCGAGCTCGACGAGGCGCTCGGCTATCAGTGCGCCGTGCGTCTCGAGCAGTCCGGCGAGTTCCACGCGGCCCGCGACGCCTTCCTCGCGAGCGCCGAGCGCCACCCCTACCCGGTCGGCGCCTACTGGGACGACGCTCTGGCCGGCGCCTCGCGCTGCGAAGAGAAGCTCGGCCGACCCGCCGCGGCGGTCGCCGCGCTGGAGCGCCTGCTCGCAGAGCGCGAAGAGTCCGCCACACTCGGGAGCTACGAGCGCGCTCGCTACGCGGAGGCGCGGTTCCGTATCGCCGAGCTCGCCCGCGACGCGCTCGGCGACCGGGCGCGTGCGCGGCGCGAGTTCCGCCGCGTCTACGAAATCCACACCACGAGCCTCTTGCGCGACGACGCGCTCTGGCAGGAGGCGCTGCTCGCGCGTGGCGATCGCGATCCCGAAGGCGCCTGCGCGGCGCTCGAGCTCTTGCTCGCGAACCTGCCCGAATCACGCTTCGCAGGCTGCGCCCGGCTCGTCTGCACGAGCCTCGCGGGCAACGCCGGACGCGCATGCCCCGCCTACGTCAGCCGAAGCCTGGAGCTCGGCGCCGCAGACGAGCGTCAGCGCTCTTCTTCTTCCTCTTCTTCTTCCTCGTCGTCGTCCTCATCCTCGTCGTCGTCGTCGCCGTAGTCCTCGTCGGAGTCGTCAGCGTCGCCGTCGCTCGAGCTGTCGTCGTCGCCCTCTTCGCCTTCCTCGTTCTTCGCCTCGGTCTTGAGGTCGATGCCGACCTCACCGAGCTGGGTCTCGAGGAGTTCGAAGAGCTCGTCCACGTCGTCCCCGCCCCATTCGTCGAGAACGTCGGTGAGGAATTCGTAAAAGTCGCCGTTGTCCAGCCGGCGCTCGATTTCCTCCACCTGCTCTTCGGTGAAGGCCTCGAGAACGTCTTCGCGGAGCGACTCGGTGTCGTCCTCCTCGATGGCTTCTTGGGCGGAAAGGCGGATCTGGCGAACGGCGCGTTTGTCGAGGTAGAGTTCCATGTAGGATGGTTCCTCTGAAGTCGACCGGGCACTAAACCAAGGCTCGTGCGAGAGTCAAGATCGGCTCGCCGCGATTTCGTTGTCCACGAGCAGATGGAACCGTTCAGCCACGACAGAGCCGCCGCGCCGTGGCCGTTTCGTGCACACGTCGGCAGCTGCGTCCTCGGGCTCGTTCTCGGCTTCGCGGGCACCGCGCGGGCCGAGGAAGGGACGCCGAACGGCGCTCGGCGGGTGGGTTCGGCCCAGCTCGGGATGGCTTTCGTCGCCGAGGGGGTGCCGGACGCGGGTAGCGTCTGCCCGGACGACGCGACGGCGCCGTGCATCCTGCGGGCCGGTGGTGGTGTCGGCATCCGCATCGGCTACCGCACGCCCGGCCCGTGGTTCGTAGGCGGCGTCTACGAGTTTACCCGCCACGAGTCATCGAGCCTGCTCCGACTCGCCATCCTCCAGCAGTTCAGAGCCGAAGGTCGCTACTACTTCGACGCCGGCAACCGCACCACGCCCTTCCTGGCCGGCGGGCTGGGCTTTCACCTGTACGGAAGTGAATGGACGGCGGACACCGGAGGCCTGGTCGCCTCGCTGGGCGGCGGAGTAGCGCTCGAGCTCACGCCGCGCACCGTGATCGGGTTCATGGCCTCCTACCGCGTGCTCTTGCCGCGGACCTGGACCGACGCTGCCGGACAAGAGCGGGCGGACGGGCCGCTCGGTTTCGGGATCGCCCACCTCATCGGCCTCGAGCTCACCTTCGAGATCCGTGACCCCGTACCGCACTGGTAGCGCGCGAATCTGATACTTTTTGGCGCGGGATGGTAGCGTAGTCGCGTCATGATCACGTGCGGCCGCTGCGGCCTCCAGAACCGCCCGGATCTGCGCTTTTGCGCGGACTGCGGCGCGCGCCTGGCAGCACCCTCTCCGGTGGCGACGCCGACGCCACCGCGCGGTCTGCGGTCGGCCGCGCAGGAAGTGTTCGCGTCCACGCAGCCATCGCGTCCGCCGCAGCGTCCGGTCGCCCCCGCTTTCGACGTCGCTCCGGCGAGTCTGGCGGCAAACGCGCCCGCACCGATCTCGTGCCGGCACTGCGGCGCAGCAAACACGAGCGAGGCGCGGTTCTGCACGGCGTGCGGTCAACCCATGCTCGACGATCGTGCGCAAAGCGTTCCGGCCAAGCAGCCGGAAGCGTCGGTCGTTTGCCCCCGCTGCCACGGCTCCTGCCCCCCGGGAACGGCGTACTGTCAGTTTTGCGGCGCCCGCCTCCTGGGCGATCCCCCAGCCCAGGAATCGCCACCGGTCCGTCCTCCCGACGCGGCCCCGGGCGCAGTTCCGGAGCCTCCTGCAAGCCTGATCGTGATCGCCCAGGACGGCACGCCGGGGGCCGATCACCCGCTCATCGGACCCGTCACGGAGGTCGGAAGAGAGCAGGGTGGTATCCTGCTTGCGGGCGATCCTTACGTTTCGCCCCGTCACATGCGGCTAACCCGGCGTAACGGCCGGTTTTTTGTGCGGGACCTGGAATCGGTCAACGGAGTATATGTGCGGCTCCGGGGTCCAGAGGCCCTGAGACACGGTGACTTGGTCCTGATAGGTCTCGAGGTGTTGAGGTTTGAGCTGGTGAGCGACTCAGAGCGAGGTCTCGGTCCGGCTACCGAGCGAGGGACGCGGGTGTTCGGCTCGCCGGCAGTACCCCGAAACGCGCGCCTTTGTCAGATGACGGTGGAGGGCGCCTCGCGGGACGTGTACTACCTGTCCCGGGACGAAACCGTGATCGGCAGGGAATCGGGCGACGTGGTCTTCACGAGCGATCCGTTCATGAGTCGGCGGCACGCCTCGGTCGAGCGCGACCAGGCGAGCGGCAGCTTCACGCTCCGCGACCTCGGCTCTTCGAACGGGACGTACCTGGGCATTCGCGGTGAGCAAGAGGTCGGAAACGGTGACTACCTTCGGGTCGGCCAACATTTGTTTCGGCTCGACGTAGGCAGGCCCAGGCGATGAACGACGGAAGCTCGCCCCGGACCGAAATCCGAGTGCGCCTCTTCGGGCGCACCGACGTGGGACAGATCCGGGAACACAACGAAGACAACTTCCTGGTCGCGGATCTCACGCGCAGGAGCCGCGGCCTGCTCGAGGCCGATCGCGAGCAGGTGCTCGGCGAGTGGGGCACCCTGCTCGGCGTCTGCGACGGCATGGGCGGCGCGGCCGCCGGCGAGATCGCGAGCCAGCTCGCCGTCGACATCATCTACGAGAAGTTGATCCAGGGCGATCCGCCCCGGCAGCACGACGAGCTCGCGCGGCGGCTGGTGCACGCCGTCGAAGAGGCGGGTGTGCGCATCTTCAACGAGGCGCGCGCCGATCGAACGCGACGCGGGATGGGCACGACCGCGACGATTGCGGCGGTGATGGACTCACGGCTGTTCATCGCACAGGTCGGCGACAGCCGGGCGTACGTCCTGCGCGGCGATCGCCTGGTCCAGGTGAGCCGCGATCAGTCGCTCGTGAATCAGCTGATCGAAGCGGGCCAGCTCACCGAAGAGGAAGCGGAGACCTTCGAGCACAACAACATCATCCTGCAGGCGCTCGGCACGGCGGAGACCGTCCAGGTCGACCTCACCTACGTCGATCTCCAGCGCGGCGATCGCCTGCTGCTCTGCTCCGACGGTCTGTCCGGAATGGTCCGCGCCGACGAGCTCCGGGAGGTGCTCATCTCGGCCAAAGAGCCGCTCGAGGCCTGCCGGGATCTGACCGACCGCGCCAATCGCGCCGGCGGGCACGACAACATCACGGTGATCGTCGCCGAGTTCGACGGCCCCGGGCTGCCCGTGCGCGACGCCGGCGTGGAGCTCGCCTACAAGAAATACGCGCTCCCGGACTATCCGACCGGGGAGAGCCAGCGTCTCTCCCCCGGCGGCGAGTTCGAGACGGGCCTGCCGAGCGAAGAAGCCCAGCGCGAGTCGCGACGCCTGAAGGTCGGCCACACCATGGTCGGCATCCAGTTTTCGCTGCCGGATGCGGCACAGGCGAACCTCTCGCCCCACACCGATCCGCCCGCCGACGTGCCTCAGTACACGTCCCACGACGATCCCGTCAGCATCCCGATTGACGGGCTGCCGCCCGCGCTGGTCGGCTTCATGGTGCTCGCCGCGATGATCGTGGTCGCCTGCGCAGGGTTCTTGCTGCTGCGCTGAACGCTCGAATGCGCCGGGCGATCGAGAAGCTTAGCTTTCTCCTGCTCTCGCTCGCGGCGGCGTCGCTCGTCTCCTTCGTCTTCTTGAGTCGCCTCGCCGACCGGCGCGCGCCAGGGCCGAGCGAGCTGCCGCTCTTGTTCAACCCCGAGCCGCGCAGCGTGCAGACGCTCACGCGCGCCGCCCTGGCGCGGGTTGCCGCAGGTGGCCCGGAGGCGAGCGCGGCAAGCTCGGAGCTCGTGCGCCTCGGCGGCGCCGCGTTTCCTCACGTGCTGCCGGCGCTCGATTCGCTCGAGCCGAGCGCGCGCGGTCGGGTCGCCCTGGCGCTAGCGCCGGTCGCTCTGCGCATGGGCGTCGCGGACCCCGGCGAGGTCGAAAGCTCCGAGCGAGCGGTCGCCTTCTTCGCCCGCTTCTGGCAGGACCGAGGCGCCGATTTTCGCGCCGCGGCGGTGCGGCGCAAGGTGGCGCGACTCTCCGAACACGCCCTGGCGCTTCGCACGAAGGAGGTGATCGAGCTCGACACCTTCGCGCTCGAAGAGCTGCTCGCCGCGCTCGGACGGATCCGGAGCGACGCGGACGTGAAGCGAGCGGCGCGGCTCACGCCGGTTCTCACCCGCGTCACGGGCTTGCCCTGGCTCGTGGAACCCGAGGACTCGATCCCCGAGGCGTCCGCGACCGCCACCCGCTGGCGGCTCTGGGCGCTCGACCACGGCGCCGACTACGCGACGCTCGACGGGCCGAGCCGGCTCGGCGCGATGCTGATGCAGACGCGGTATTTTCGCTGGGTCGCTTCGCTGCCGCGCGCGGTCTCGGGCGAAGACGAGATCGCGGCTCGAAAGCTCGGCGCCGCGCTCGCCGCGTCGAAGACCTCCCTCCCCTTCGCCGCAGCGGGGCTGGCGCTCGGCTTGGGGGCCGCGGCGGGCCTCGCTCGACTGCGCGATCTGCGCGGCCGGCGCTGGCGCGGTCTGTTCGCGCTCGCGATGGTGCTCGCTGCGCTGCCGCTGGGAATCGCCGCGGCGCGCGCGGCCGCCGCCGGCTGGCTCGCGCTGCTCCTCGCCATCGCGCTCTCCGTCGCGGCAAGGGCGAGCATCGAGCTCGGCGTCGCGGCGCCCGCCCGAAGCCGGCGCCGGCAGGCGTTCGAACGCGCGAGCGTCGCCATCCCCGTCGTGCTCGCCGCCACGCTCGCCGGTGAAGCCGTGCTGGGAACCGGCCTCGGAGCGCTCTCCTTGCGCGCGCTCGGCGGCGGTGACCTCTCCATGCTGATGTGGGTCGCGTTCGCGCTTTCGGGCACCGGCGCAGCCAGCGCGGCG
>DASXWF010001128.1:0-2501 GCA_036503835.1 Polyangiaceae bacterium
GTGGAGCCGCCGCGGGCGGCGTGGTCGCCGGAGTGGAAGGAGGAGGTGCGCCTTCGGGTTGCGGCGGGTTGGCGACCGGTTCGTCCGCCGGCGGCGTGTCCTGCAGGTAGTCGGCCGGGGGCTCGTACGCGGTAGCAGCGAGCACGGCGACCGTCGTCGGGATGGCCAGCGTGAGCCCGCCCGCGAGCAGCAGCATCGAGGCTCGCGCACTCGTCGCGTCCTTCTCGACGAAGTAGCCGCCCACGGCGCCCGCGGCGGCGCCCGCCAGACCGCCGCCGAGGTAGGCCCACGGCGACTGGACGTCGGCAGCCGCCTCGATGGCGAGCACGAGCTCGGCCCCGAGCAAACCTCCGCCGACGATGCCCTTGCCCTTGGCCGAAGCCTCGTTCTTGCCAACCTCTGCGCGTGCATGGGCCGGCGCCAGCACGACGGCGAGCGCGATCGGCGCGAGGGCAGCGAATCTGCAAACCTTCCGCATGGGTATCTCCCTGGCCGCGAGGATATCACCACCCGAGCCTTGCAACAGTGCTCGCCTCTCACTTCGTTGCGGGGAAAAATGCTTCGATTCAGGCTCGGGACCTCGGCCACTCGGCCGAGGTTCGAGCAATTGTGCGACAAACACGGCGGTGCTAAACGCCTCTCCGCTTCGTGTGGCCGGCCGTTCCTCGCTTCGAGGGCGCAACGTCTCCGGCCGGAGGAGAAATCCCGTTGTCCAACAGTCTCGCCCAGCGCCTGAATGCCGTTCAGCCGAGCGCAACGCTCGCCATGACGGCTCGGGCGAATCAGCTCCGCGCCGCAGGAAAGAAGGTCTACGCGTTCGGTGTCGGGGAGCCCGACTTCGCGACTCCCGAGTTCATCCGGGAGGCCGCCGCGAAGGCGCTCGCGAGCTCGTCCCACTACACTGCCGTCTCCGGCACCGCTCAGCTGAAGCAGGCGATCTGTGAAGCGACCGCGCGCGACCGCGGCTGGACCCCGACGCCCGATCGCGTGACGGTGAGCGTCGGCGCGAAGCACGCGCTCTTCAACCTCGCTGCCGCGCTGATCGACCCGGGTGACGAGGTCGTGATCCCGGCGCCGTACTGGGTGAGCTACCCGGAGCAGGTGCGGATGTTCGGGGGAAACCCCGTGATCGTCCCGACTCGTTCGGAGAACGGCTGGCGGCTGACACCGGACGAGCTGGCGAGCTCGCTCGGTCCGCGCACCAAGGCGGTGATTCTGTGCACGCCCTCGAACCCTTCGGGCGCAGCCTACGACGCCGACGAGCTGCGCGCGCTCGCGCGGGTGCTGCTCGAAAAAACCGACGCGTACGTGATCGTGGACGAGATCTACGGCGAGCTCGTGTACGACGGCTTCCAGCACGCCTCGCTCGGCAAGATCGCTCCCGAGCTCGGGGACCGGCTGATCGTGGTCGACGGCGTGAGCAAGACGTACGCGATGACCGGCTGGCGCATCGGCTGGTCGATCACCTCGCCCGTGCTCGCCAAGGCGCTCGACAAGGTGCAGGGCCAGTCGACCACGAACCCGACCGCCGTCGCTCAGGCGGCCGCGACGGCCGCGCTGCTCGGTCCGCGGGAAGAGGTGCGGCGTATGGTCGAGATCTTCGCTCAGCGCCGCAAGCGCATGATCGAGGGTCTGAACCGGGTGCCGGGCGTGAAATGCGATCTCCCGCGCGGCGCCTTCTACGCGTTTCCGAACGTCTCGGGTCTGTACGGCATCCGGCATGGCGGCAAGGTGCTCGCGAGCGCCGACGACGTGACGCTCTGGCAGCTCGACGTGTGCGGGATCGCGGCCGTCGCGGGCGAGCCCTTCGGCGCGCCGGGCCACATCCGCTACACCTACGCCTCGGCCGAATCGGTGATCGACGAGGCCCTCGCGGCGTTGAAGCTCGCGGTCGAACGGGCCGAGCGCTGATCATGCAGAGGCCGTCGCCCTCCACGGAGACTCTGCGCGCCTCGAGCGCGCAGGTGTCGCTCTCCGCGCTGGTCGAGCTCACGAAGCCGAGCATCCTCGGCCTCGTGATGGTGACGGCCTTCTGCGGGGCGCTCGCGGCGAAGCAGCCGTTGCCGCTGGCGCGCCTGCTCGTGGCGCTGGTCGCCACGGCGCTCGTCGTCGCGGCAGCCAACGCCCTCAACATGTACGCCGAGGCCGACGCGGACGCGCTGATGAAGCGGACCGCGCGGCGGCCGCTGCCGACCGGGCGCCTCTCGCCGGAGGTGGCGCTCGGTTTCGCGCTCTTGCTCGCGAGTCTCGGGCTGAACGCGCTCGGTCTCGCCGCGGGCGGTCTGCCCTGCGCGCTCACGCTGCTGGCCTTCGTGAGCTACGTGTTCGTGTACACGCCGCTCAAGCGCGTGACGCCCCACGCGCTCACGGTGGGCGCGCTCCCGGGCGCGCTGCCGCCGCTCATCGGCTACGCGGCGGTCGAGGGCACGCTGGGCACGCCGGCCTGGCTGCTGTTCGCGATCCTGTTCGTCTGGCAGATTCCGCACTTTCTCGCGATCGCC
>DASXWF010001129.1:0-2136 GCA_036503835.1 Polyangiaceae bacterium
GCGAGCGTGATCGTTACGCTCGTGCTGCTCGGGCAGGTGCTCGAGCTTCGCGCTCGGCAGCGGACGAGCGGCGCCATCAAGGAGCTGCTCGGGCTCGCCCCCAAGTCGGCGCGCCGCCTGCGGGAGGACGGAAGCGAAGAGGACGTTCCGCTCGAGCACGTGAAGGTCGGCGAGCGCTTGCGCGTGCGCCCGGGCGAGAAAATCCCCGTGGATGCGCTGGTGCTCGAAGGCGACAGTCACGTCGAGGAGGCGATGCTCACCGGTGAGCCGGTCCCCACGCACAAGACGCCGGGCGATCGGGTCGTGGGCGGTACGTTGAACGGCACGGGTGCGCTGATTGTTCGGGCGGAGAAGGTCGGTTCGGACACGCTCCTCGCGCGCATCGTCGCGCTCGTCGGCGAAGCACAGCGGAGCCGTGCACCGGTGCAGAAGCTCGCGGATCGCGTGTCGGCGTATTTCGTGCCGGCGGTGGTCGGGATCGCGGTCGCCACCTTCGCGGTCTGGCTGGCCTTCGGGCCCGAGCCGCGCTTCGGACACGCGCTCGTGAATTTCGTGGCGGTCTTGATCATCGCGTGCCCCTGCGCGCTCGGCCTGGCGACGCCGATCTCGATCATGGTGGCGACCGGACGCGCGGCGCACCTCGGAGTGCTGTTCCGCGACGCGGAGGCCATCGAACGCCTCGCGTCCGTCGATACGCTGGTGGTCGACAAGACGGGCACGCTCACGGAAGGCCGCCCGAAGCTGGTCAGTGTGGTCGCCCGGGACGTGTCCGAATCCGAGCTGCTGGAGCTCGCCGCCTCGCTGGAGCAGGGGAGCGAGCATCCGATCGCCGGCGCGATCGTGGCGGGCGCACGGGAACGAGGCCTTTCGCTCGCGCGCGTGCGGGACTTCGCTTCGGTGACCGGCGGCGGCGTGCGAGGGCGGGCCGGCGATCGTCAGGTCGCGCTGGGTACGTCCGGCTTTCTCGGGGGGCTCGGCGCGGATCCGGCACCTCTCCTCGCCCAGGCGGAAGCGCTGCGCGGGGAGGGGCAAACGGTGGTGTTCGTCGCGCTCGACGGTCGCGCCGCCGGTCTGCTCGGGGTGGCGGATCCCGTGAAGACGACGACCGCCGCGGCGCTCGACGCGCTTCGGGCCGCCGGTCTCGGCGTGGTGATGCTCAGCGGCGACAGCCGGACGAGCGCGCTCGCGGTGGCACGGAAGCTCGGGATCGAGCAGGTGTTCGCCGAGCTCAATCCGAGCGACAAGGCGGAACAGGTCAGGGCGTTGCAAGCTCGGGGCCGGCGCGTGGCGATGGCGGGCGACGGCATCAACGATGCGCCGGCGCTCGCGCTCGCCGACGTGGGCATCGCGATGGGAACCGGTACGGATGTCGCCATGGAGAGCGCGGGCGTCACGCTCGTGAAGGGTGACCTTCGCGGCATTGCCCGCGCGCGCGAGCTTTCCCGCGCGACGCTCGCGAACATCCGCCAGAACCTGTTTTTCGCCTTCGTCTACAACGCGCTCGGCGTGCCCCTGGCGGCCGGAGTGCTCTATCCTGCCTTCGGCTGGCTGCTCTCACCGATGTTCGCCGCCGCGGCGATGAGCGTGAGCTCGGTCTCCGTGATTGCGAACGCGCTCCGGCTGCGGCAAAGCGGGAAGGTGTCATGACGAAAGACGGCCTGACGCGACGGGAAGCGGTGCTGACCGGGGCGGCCCTGGCGGGCGGCGCCGCCGCGCTGCTTCGAGCTTCGGAGGCGCAGGCGGCGCCGGCCCCGGTCCGAAAATGGGAAGAGAGCTACAGCGGCGGACCGCCGGACGCGAAGCCGAGCGCGCCCGGGATGCCGGGTCGCGACTACGTTCCGGTGGTCACCCCCGGCGGCGCGACGCTGCCCTGGAAAATCGTCGACGGCGTGAAGGTTTACCACCTCGTCGCCGAGGAAGTGGAGCACGAGTTCACGCCGGGGCTGAAGGCGACGTGTTGGGGATACAACGGACGCGTGCACGGGCCGACGCTCGAGGCCGTCGAAGGCGATCGCGTGCGCGAGTACGCCACGAATCGCCTGCCGGCGCCGACCAGCGTGCACTGGCACGGCGTGTTTCTACCGAGCGCGATGGCCGGCGTCGCGGGGCTCTCGCAGCGCTCGATCAAGCCCGGAG
>DASXWF010001130.1:0-4683 GCA_036503835.1 Polyangiaceae bacterium
GAGCAGGGTCTTGCCCGTCCCCGGGGGGCCGATCAGGAGCACGCCGCGCGGCACCTTCCCGCCGAGGCGGCGGTAGCGCTCCGGCTCCTTCAAAAACTGAACGATTTCCTGGAGATCCTGCTTCGGAGCCTTCAGCCCGGCGACATCGTTGAAGCGCACGGGCACCTCCGCCTCCTTCTCGAAGCGGCGCGAGCGGCCCTGCAGCATGCCGGCGAGCGGACCCGAGCCCATCATGCTCTGCGCGCGCCGCGACATCCAAATCCAGACGCCCACGATCAGCGCGAAGGGCAGGAGCGCGAGCAGGAGCTCGACGATGAAAGGCTGCTGCTCGCTCTTCACCCCGACGATCACGCCCTTCTCGCGCAGGAGCGGCAGCAGCTCCCGGTCCTCCTGAGCCGGAGTCACCGTATGGAAGTTGCGCAGCGTGCGCCCCTCGATGGGCGCGGGTGCGCGCAGCTTTCCGTTCACTTCCTGGCCGTGGAGGGTCACGCTTTCGACGCGGTTCTCCGTGAGGGCCTTGAAGAACGCGCTGTACGAGATCGCGGTGCCGCCGTCCTCCGCGCGGGTGAAGTAGCGAAACCCCGCGAACGACAGCAGTAAGAGCCCGAGCAAGAACCAGCTCTTCAGTCGGGGCTTCGGCGATCCGCCGGCGCCCGCAGCGGGGGTACCGGGCTTCGCCGGGGGCCTCGAAACCGTGCCGTTGGCCATGTTGGAGAGAACGTAAGCACGATCCGCGCCGTGTCGATGCCGGGGCGACGGCGCGGAAAGCGCAGCAATTCCGCGGCTTGCGGCTGACCGCGCCGACCCCCGCAGGGGCGAAAGGCCCCGTACCGCTTACGTGAGGATGCGCAGCGGCCCGGTGCAGAACTCGGGCATGCCGAACGTCGTCTTCTCGACGCCCATCGCGTTCAGGATCGTCACGAGCAGATCGATGTGCGAGGCGCTGCCCGCGTCGAGATAGCGGCCCGTCTGGAAATGCCAGCCGCCGCCCATCAACAGGAAGGGCATGCTGGTGTGCGAATGCACGTTGCCCTCGGAGACCTCGCTGCACCAGACCAGCAACGTGCGGTCCGCGACCGTGGCGTCGCCCTCGGCCGTCGCAGCCAGGTTGTCGAAGAGCCGGGCGATGAGCTTCGAATGCCAGGCGGCGCGCGCCGTGAGCTGAGCCACCGCGTCCGTGTCGCTCGACCCCATGTGCGAAAGCGGATGCCCTTCGCCCATGCTGCTGAGCCAGGGGTAGCGAATGCGATTGAGTCCGGTCGAGATTTCGAAGCTTGCGACCCGCACCAGGTCGCAGGCAAACGCGATCGAGAGCAGATCGATCTCGAGCTCCGCGATCGTCGGCATGTCGACTTCGCTCGCGGGGTCGAGCACCTGCGGCTCGGGCGGCTTCGCGCAGTGCCCGATCACGCTGCCGAGCCTGCGCTCCAGGTCGCGGACGAGGGTGAGGTGCGCGTCGAGACGGCTCTTGTCGGCGTTCGACACCTTCTTCTCGAGCTCGCCGATCTGCTCTCCGACGGCGTCGAGCACGCTGCGGCGCTCGGCGATCAACACCTCCATGGGCGGCGCGTTCGGATCGGCCGTCACGACGAGGTTCCTGAACATGCGGTCGTACACCTCGAGCGGGGCGAGCATCGGCTGCAGCGGCAGCCCGGCGCCGGCGTACGAGATCCGGCCCTGCACGTCGTTTTCCGTGGCGCGCACGCCGAGCTCCAGGCTCTTGAACGGCGTGTCCTGACCGATCAAGTTCGCCACTTCCTGATCGACGCTGATGCCGTTGGCCCACCCGGCTTGCGAACCGCAGCCGTCGACGAACTCACCTTCGAGCAGCTGCATGCCCGTGAACAGCGTGCCGATGCCGCGCTGGTGAGGTCCACCCGGACCACCCTGCGCCGACTGCAGGTCCACGCCGCGCAGCAACGTGAGGCGATTCTGGTGGGGCGCGAGCGGCGCATGCGCCTGGTTCAGCGTGAAGGCGCCGCCGGGCAGCTCCGCCGGCCACCACGTCTCGTGGATCTGCCCGTTCGGCGTGTACATCGTGACGAGGCGCTTCGGAAACTCTGCCGTCTGCCCGCGCGCACGCAGCGACGGCAGGAGCGGCAGCGCGACGGCCAGGCCCGAGGCGGCTCGCAGAAAGTGACGGCGGGAGGCGAGCGGGCGTTTCACTGTGCAGCCTCCATGGCCGGGCGGTAACGAAACGCATCCGAGAGCACGATGCCGAGCAGGAGCTCCCTGAAGTTGCCGCTGCTCGCCCGGAACCGCTCCTTGGCGTCGACGAGACTGCACTCGTCGGCGTCGTCCTCGATGCGGCCCATCGCGTAGCGGTACCACTGCGTGGCGAGGCAATCGCGGGCGCGCGGGCTCTGCGCGATGCGTTGGGCCAGATCGGGCGCGCCGCTGAGCGGGCCGTCGAGCGCCGCCTCACCGCTTTCGAACACCTCTCCGCTGGTGTCGATGGAAAGGCCGTTCTCCAGCGTGCGGTAGCGGCCCATCTGATCGTACGCCTCGAACGCGAACCCGATGCCGTCGATCAGCGAGTGACAGCCGCCGCAGGTCGGGTCCTTCGTATGTTGGGCGAAACGCTCGCGCGTGGTCGCGTTCGGATCCACGTCCGGCGCCGTCGCGTTCACATCGGGCGGAGGCTGATCGACGGGCAGGCACAGGATGCGCTCGCGCACGAACACACCGCGCAGGACCGGGCCCGACTGATCGGAGTGAGCGAGCAGCGCCATCAGGGCCGGCTGCGTGAGCAGGCCGAAGCGCTGCGCCGGGACCTCGGCGCTCGTGAGCGCGTCGCCGGGGCCGGGCGCAAGACCGTAGAGCGAGGCAAGCGAAGGGGTCGCGAAGATCTTCGGAGACGTGAAGAGCGCCTGCATCGTGCCCTGCGTCCAGATCGCGTCGCCCACGAACGCCGCGAACGAGCGCTGCCAGTCGTCGACCAGATCGGTCGGGCCGAGCGGAACGTCGGCCGCGACGCGCGCGGCCCCGTTCAGGCGCGCGAGCCCGAGCCATTGTCCGACGAAGTCACTGGCCATCTCCTGCGCGCGGGGCGTTCCGAGCAGGCGCGTCGTCTGTGCCTGGAGTTCCGCGTTGTCGGCGAGCCGGCCGGCTGCGGCCGCTTCGATGAGGGCCGCGTCCGGCGGCGCGTTCGTCAAGAAGTACGCGAGCCGCGACGCCATGTCGTAGGACCCGAGCAGAACGGCGCCGGTCTCGGGCGTGGGGGCGCGCGCCGCGTCCACGCGATACACGAGCTGCGGCGACTGCAGTATGGCGCGCAGCACGATCTCGATCGCCTTGGCGTATCCCTGCGAGAAGTACGCGTCGAACAGCCGCTCGAAAATCGCGGATTCGCCCGCTTCGAGCGGCCGGCGGAACGCGCGCGCGCCGAAATCCCTCACGAACGCGCGCCCGCACGCGCTTTGATCCGCGCCTTCGGCGCAGGGAGCGATCACGCCGAGTCGCTCCGCGACGGCGCGCGCGGCGAGCGTTTCCGCGGCGGACTGGAAACTCTCGATCAGGCGCGGCACGGCCTGGTTCGCGGCGACGTTGTTCGAGAACCCCTCGACCTCGTTCTCTTGAGGAAAGCCGTTCGACGGGTGAGAGTCGTCGCCGAGCAGATCGAAGATCGTGTTGTCGTACTGAACGTGGGTCAAAAGTCGCAGCGGAGCGGGACCGGGAATCGTGCTCTCGCAAGCGAGCGGTGTTCCTCCGCTGCCGCCGCCCGCCATGCCGCTGCTTCCGCCTGCACCTGCCCCGGCCGTGGCTGCACCGGCGCTGCCCGCACTCCCCGAAGCGCCGGCGACAGCGGACGGAGGCGGCGTGTCGAAAATGTCGCGGTCGTTTCCCGAACAGGCGAGCGCGCCGAAGGCGAGAGAGCCGACCAGACGCAAGACAGAACGCATGACCACCAAGGGCGCGGAGAACGCCGCGAATGAGCGTGCCGCGAGGTAGCCCTCCCGTCAAACACCCAGGAATTTTCCGCTGTAGCGCGCCGGCGGCTCTCGATCCTGGCGTTCGTCGTCTCCAGCCTTTTGCAGCGCGAGGTTGCCCGGCGTCGCCAACGCAGTTGACCAACCCAGGAGCGTGCGCTAGCGCGGGCCCCTCGCGGCCGTCCAGGGACGGCCTCCTGGTTCTCTCGAATTCGTCATCGCGATCGTTCGCGAGCGAGGCGGTAAGTCACGCTCGCGTGTCCTCGAAGACTTCGACCGCCGTCGTCTTCGATGCTCGATGGTTGTCGCCACGGTTGTCGCCGTGTGCGGTTTCCTGTAGAAGCCGGCTTTCTTGTCGGGAGGACTCGATGGTTGGCTTGAAACTCGTCAAAGAGCCGCGGGCGCGCCTGCGCTCTGCTGACAGCCGCGGCTTGGTTCGAAATCTGGTCCTCGCGAGCGGATTCACGCTCAGCATGGCACTCGCCTGCGGCGACTCCGACGATCCGGGTGGCAAGCACGACGTTGCGGGGCGCGCTGGGAGCGCTGGCAGCGAAGCGGGAGCTGACAGCGGTGGGGAGGGTGGAGAGGGCGCTGCGGCAGGGCGAGAAACCGGCGGCGGGGAGAGCGGCCAGGCGGGCGGCGGCGAGAGCGGCCAATCCGGCGAGAGCGGTCACGGCGGCGAAGGCCCGATCGGTGGGCAGGGCGGCGAGCACGGCGGGCAGGGTGGACAGACGGGCGGCGAAGGCGGTCAAGT
>DASXWF010001131.1:0-12283 GCA_036503835.1 Polyangiaceae bacterium
TGCCGCAACCAATAGGCCCCGGCGCATCAATCTGGCGCGCCACGCTGATCTCGCGTGCGGTGCGTGGCGCGAGAAGACTCGAGCCGCCGATACCGAGCAGCGCCGCCTCGTGAGCGAGGCACGAGCGCTCGAATTTCGAGAACGCACGTCGCGCAGCGACGCAGCGCCGCAGCAGCTCGCCTCGAAGCAAGGCCCGTATCCGCGCTGGCTCGGGAACTGCACGAACGCGCGCCATGGTCGCCTGTCCCGATTGCGCGACGGCTCGTATCGTCCAGAGCTCCGTGTGGGACGGTCCCTTCTGGTCGACGCTGCTCGCGCTGGCCTTGCCGCTCCTGGTCTTGTCCGGAGTCGCCACATTGCTGCGGCGAATCGGCGCGGGCGCTCCGCCGCCCGTCGAGCGCTCGCTGCCCGATCCGCGTCATGATTGAAGCGAGTCGGCAGGGCGCGCTCATCAGCGCGGGCACCTTGCTCGGCGCCGGGCTCGGCGGGTTCCTCGACGGCATCGTGCTCCACCAGATCCTGCAGTGGCACAACATGCTTTCGAACGTCGTACCTCCGACCGACCTCGTGACCGTGAAATACAACATGGTCTACGACGGCCTGTTCCACCTGATGACCTGGGTCGTCACGGCGGTCGGCCTCGCGCTCCTCTGGCGTGCGGGTCAGGATCCGCGCGTGCCCTGGTCGACACGCACGCTCCTCGGGTCACTGGCTCTCGGCTGGGGCCTCTTCAACCTGAGCGAGGGCATCCTCGATCATCTGGTCTTCGGGCTGCATCACGTTCGTCCGGGCGAGCATCAGCTCGCGTGGGATCTCGCCTTCTCCGCCTTCGGTGCGCTGCTCGTCGCGATCGGCTCCGTGCTCGTTCGGAGTGGCAGACGCGATCGAACGGCACGCGGCGGGCTGTCCACGGCGAAGCGAGCGTGAGCCCGGCAAATGCCCGGGCTCGCAGTATTCCTGCGGCAGACGGTCGGCGAGGCCCCATCTTCGACTGCCCGCTCCACGTCGACGAATCCGGCGACCTTCGCCAGAGAGTCGCCAGGGCCCGCCAGCGGATTTCACGGGGATTGGTGACGTAAAGGCAGCGTCACACGGCGCCAATCAACAAACAATTTCATCTGGCGGGCCCTGGCGGCTGACTGGCGCCTTGGCGGCCTCCGTAAAGCCAACAGTCACCCTGTAGGCCACCCGTCCATCCAGCGCGCCGCGGGCTCGTCGCGCCGCTTCACTTCTGAAACGCGTCGAGGAGCCGCTTCGCTTCGGCGGGATGGCTCTTGCACTCGAGGAGCGCCGTGAGGATCAAGGGCGCGACGATCGTCGCGTCCGATTCGATCACGAACATGGGCGTGTCTTCGGTGAGCTTGTCCCAGGTGATCTTCTCGTTCGGCGTGGCGCCCGAGTACGAGCCGTAGGAAGTCGTGGAATCCGAGATCTGGCAGAAGTAAGCCCAGGGCTTGGCTTCCGCTTCGAGGTCGTACTTGATCGACGGAACGACGCAGATCGGGAAATCGCCGGCGATGCCGCCGCCGATCTGGAAGAAGCCGACGCCGGCGCCCGTCGAGAGCTCGCGGTACTGGTCGTAGAAGGCGGCCATGTACTCGATGCCGCTCTTCACGATGCCGGCGTTCGCGTCGCCGAGCTTGACGTGGGAAGCGAAGATATTGCCGAAGGTGGAGTCCTCGTAGCCGGGAACGACGACCGGCAGGCGCGCCTTCGCGGCGGCGAGCAGCCAGCATTCGTCGGGGTTGCCCTGGTAGAGGCTCGCCGGGATCGTTTGCACGAGCTCGTAGAAGTACTCGTGCCAGAAGCGCCGCTCGCCCTTCTCGGTGGCGTTCTTCCACATCGGAACGATGAATTTCTCGACCGCGCGGAAGGCTTCGTCCTCGGGGATGCTCGTGTCCGTCACGCGCCGCATGCGCTCGTTCAGGATGCGGGTGTCGTCGCTCTTCGTGAGGTAACGGTAGTCGGGAAAATCCTTGTAGTGCTGGTTCGCGACCAGCCGAAACAGCGACTCCTCGAGGTTTGCGCCCGTCACGGACAGGCCGTGGATCAAGCCCGCGCGGATGGCCGGCGCGAGCGTGATCCCGAGCTGCGCCGACGACATCGCGCCCGCCACCGCCCAGAACATCTTGCCGCCGTTCGTGACGTGCCGCTCGTAGGCGAGCAGCGCGTCGCGGGTCGAGCGCGCGTTGAAGTTCTTGTAGTTCTTGAGGACGAATTCGAGAGTCGGCAGAGCGGCCATGCCCGCCCACCTACCCCGACTCCGGCGCGTTTGCCACAGCCGTGTCGCCGGCGGGTCGCGCCTACCTTCTCACGAGACCGTGGACGAGCTCCTGCAGGTCAGGCGACGGATCCTCGAGCGCCACGGCGACGCGGTAGTCCCAGACCAGCCCCTCGGGCAGCGGGATGCGCTCCGAGCGGATGACCGAGGCCGCGATCCGGCGCGGCTCCTCCTCGCGCGGCACGAAAACGCGCAGCACGATCTTGGAACCCGCCTGCAGGTCGAGGTGCGTCAAGAGCAGGAATCCGGAGCCGCTCGCGTCGCGGGAGACTCCACAGCCAGTCTCCTTGCCGTCGACCTCGATGGTCGTCACCAGGTGCGCAAGCTCCCGTGGTTGCGAACGCCTCTCTTTGAGTTCGGACATGAGCCTCGAACCTAATTTCTAGACTTCGCGGGTCGCGAGTGCAAACCGGGCGCAATTCCTCCCCGAATCTTTCCAGCCTGGGGCCAGATGACACACTGTCCCACCTCTCGGGGGCGAGCCGAATCGCTGCCGTGTCAGCGACTCTTTCCGTCGAAATCTTTCACCGTCAGGCTTTGGAGGTCCACGCCTTCGAGGCAGCGCGCGTTTACGGCGCGTGTCTCCGCGCCGTTCGGCGCGACGCCCTTGGCGAACGACTTGATGCCGCAGGTCGAGCAGAACAGATGATGGATCGCGTGCCTGTTGAACTGATAATCCGTGAGCGCGTCCTCGCCTGAAAGCAGCGTGAAGCGCTCGGCGGGGACGAACGTGAGCAGCGTCCCGGAACGCCCGCACATCGAGCAGTTGCACGAGATGACGGGCGTCGCGAGGTCGAGCTCGACCTCGTAGCGAACCTTCCCGCAGTGACAGCTGCCCGTGTACTTCTCTACGCCTGCCATGCGCCGGAGCGTAGCCGTTCCGCCCCGAAATGCACGCGCGCCGAGCGGGAGCAGGCGACCGGCGCGGGCGGGCTATGATGCGCGCATGGTCGCTCCCAGCTCGCCGTCGCAGAGTACGCCGTTCGTCGGGGCGGGATTCGACACCTTCGGCGGCGCGACGTTCGTTCAGGCGCGACTCGCGTTGCTCGGGAAGACCGTCTTCCTGCTCGCGTTCGGCTTCTTCTGCGTCATGAACACGACGCTCGTCGTGGGCGGCGGGCTCGGCGTGCTCCCGGCGCTCCTCACGCAGGCAAACGTTTTTCATTTCCTGGCCGCGCTGGTGATGGCCGCCGTTTGGGCGATCGCGAGCCGCGGATCATGGTCGCTGCGCACGCTCGGGATGCTGGACGCTCTGAGTCTGTTCTTGGCAGGGCTCGGCCTCGCCGCGATGGCGGCCCAGCCGGACGAGAAGCAGCTGATGGCGGGGCTTTTCGCGCTGACCGTGACCATGATGGCGCGGGCGGTGCTGATCCCGTCGACGGCTCGGCGCACCTTGTGCTTGTCGTCGCTCGCGGCCGCGCCGCTGCTGCTCGTTTCGCTCCTGTTCCACCACCCGCAGGCGCTTCCCGGTTTCACGCCGGGGTTTCTGCTGTTCTTGACCTTTTTGAACGCGCTGCTCTGGATGATGATCTCCGTGTCGCTGTCGACGGTGACCTCGAACACGATCTACGGCTTGCGGCGTCAGGTGAAGGAGGCCTCCGCGATTGGGCCGTACGTGCTCGAGGAGAAGATCGGCAGCGGCGGGATGGGCGAGGTGTGGAGGGCGCGGCATCGCATGCTGATCCGGCCGGCGGCGGTCAAACTGGTGAAGGCGCGCGAGCTCGGCTCCGACGCCGGGCGCGATTCCGAGCTGCGCCTTCGCCGCTTCGAGCGCGAGGCGCGGGCCACGGCCGGCCTGAAGTCTCCGCACACCGTCGAGCTCTACGACTTCGGCGTCGCCGAGGACGGCTCGCTCTACTACGTGATGGAGCTGCTCGAGGGCATGGACCTCGACACGCTCGTCGAACGCTTCGGCCCGCTGCCCGCCGAGCGGGCGATCCACTTGCTTTCCCAGCTCTGCGCCTCGCTCGACGACGCGCACTGCAACGGGGTCGTGCACCGCGACATCAAGCCCGCGAACCTGATCGTGAGCCGCATCGGCTCGGAGTGGGATTTCCTCAAGGTGCTCGACTTCGGCCTCGTGAAGCTCGAGAGCGCGAAGCAAAAAGAGGAAGGCGTGAATCTCACGTCGGACGGCAACGTGAGCGGCACGCCCGGGTTCATCGCGCCCGAGGTCGTGCTCGGCACCGGCAGCGATCACCGAGTGGACCTCTACGCGGTGGGCTGCGTCGCGTACTGGCTCGTCACGGGGAAGCTCGTGTTCGAGGGAACCCAGGCGATCAAGGTGATGTTCGACCACGTGCACACGGCGCCCGTGGCGCCTTCGTCGAACAGCGCGGAGCCCATTCCGCCCGAGCTCGACGCGCTGATTCTCGAGTGCCTGGAGAAGGATCCGGACAAGCGGCCAGCCAGCGCCGCGGCGCTCAGGCAGAGGTTTCGCGCCATCCCCGTGGCCCAGCCCTGGTCGCACGAGCGCGGGGAAAAGTGGTGGAGCGAGAACGCGCCCGGCCGCGCCTCCACGCGACCCCTCGCCGACGTCGTGCTGTCGCAGGAGGCCAATCCGCTGCGCGAGCTGCAGCGAGCGCGCGGCTGAAGCGGGGAGCGCTCCACCAAAGTCTCACGCTCCGGGAACGGGCAGGCTACGCTGGCGCGGGCCCCACGATGCTTCGCTTCGGCAGCAAGCTGTTCGTCGTGCCGCCGCCCGCGCTGTTCCTCGCGGCCGTACTCTTTGCCCGGCCTTGCGCCGCGGCGGGCCCGCTCGGCCCCGACGGCTCGGCCATCGCCACCAGCGACTTTGCCATCGACGTGTTCGGGGGGCCCGTGCTCGGCGGGAGCCGCATGAGCGGTCTCGGCGGCGCGTACACGGCGATCGCGGAAGGCGTCGACGGCAATCTGCAGAATCCCGCGGCGCCCGCGGTGCGACCGTTCTACTCCGTGAGCCAGGTCGACTTCTGGCCGGCGTTCGGCTTCACGCTCCCCGCGCTGTCGGAGCTCGACTACTTCAACACCGGGGAACGAAATCCGGAAGAGCGGCTGCCGTCGAGTTTTTTCTACCTGATGCCGGCCGTGAACTTCCAGTGGGCCACCGTCGGCTTCGGTTTCACCGCCGAGCTTCAGCAGTTCTCGCTGCCGGCCCCGACCGAGAGCGGCGAGATCGTCACGCGCCTCGCGACCACGCACTTTCAGGCTGCAAACGGCTTCTTTCGCGACCAGTTCGTGGTCGGGCTCGGCCTGCGCAACGTCGCGCTGTCGGTTTCGGACGAGACCTGTCGCGACGAGGGCATCGCCGCGTGCGTGCGGACGGAGGTCCGCCGCAGGAAGTACTCGTTCTCGTCCACCGGGCTCGGGCCGGAGCTCGGGGTCTTGCTCAAGCACGAGCGCTTGCCGTTCCGCGTGGGTGCGGCCTACCGCGCGGCGGTCGACACGCGACCGCGGCTCGGTGCGGTCGACTACTCGGACACGAGCGGCGACATCGTCATCACGGGCGCGAACGGAGAGCCGTTCTACGTTCCGCGGAGCGTGAGCCTGCCGTGGGACCTGAACCTGGGCCTCGCGTTCCAGTTCGGACGCCCCATCAATCCGCCGTGGCGTTCGACCCAGGACGTCGCGGAGCCCGTGCTGCGTACCCTCGAGCTCGAAGAGCGAGAGCTCGAGAACGCGCGGGAGCGGGAGCTCGGCGCCGCGCGCGATGCCGCGGAAAAAGCAGCCATCGAGGCGCGCTTCGCGGCGCTCTTGGCGAGAAACGCCCGGCTCCAGGCGCACGAGCTCCGAAAGGCCTACCTGACGCTGCAGCAGGAGTTCGCGGCGCTGGAGCGCTTCTACGTGCTGGTCACGGCGTCGGTGCTGCTGTCCGGCAGCGTGCCGTCCGGAGTCGGGCTCGAATCGTACTTCGACCAGACCATCGTGCGCTCGGGGGCGGAGCTCAGTGTTTCACCGCATTTTGGCGTGGAGGCGGAAGCCGTGCCCGATATTTTGAAGCTTCGCACCGGCGGCTACGTGGAGCCGGCGCGCTCGTCCGGAAGCTCGCCGCGCGGGCACGTCACGATCGGCACGGACGTGCGCATCGCGACGTTCGACGTGTTCGGGCTCTGGCCGAGCGACTACGTCTTCGCTGCGACTCTTTTCGCCGACATGGCGCCGCGCTACGCGACGTTCGGCTTCGGGATCGGCGGCTGGTATCCCCGCCACAGCGGCAAGGTCGCTGCCGGAGCGACCGGAGTGAAGTAATCTCGGTGAACCCTGCCGTGACCGACCAGAAATCGAACCAGGGCGCGGCCGGCGCGCAACGCTCCCGCTGGCTGAGCGTTGCCTACGCCGTCGCGGTGCTGCTCGGGTACTTCGCCGGCGTGGAGGGCTGGGTGCGCCGGCCCTTCGACTCCGCGTCGTCGTCGCCGCTCGCCCGCGTCGGCCTCGCGCTTCGCGAGCGAAACGTCGCGGCGACTCCGGAGGACTGGAAGCTCTTGAAGGCGGACGCCGACGCGGTGCGCGCTACGCTCGAGCCCGAGCTGCGAGAAGCCTTCGACCTGGTGTCCGCGCTGCGTGGGCTCGCGAGCGGGGGCAGTCCCGACTTCGCGACCGCCGAGAGCCTCTGCAAAAAGCTCCGCTGGGGGCGGTGCGACCGCGCTTCCCTCGAGGAGCTGAAGGAGCGAAGCCGGCCATGAACGGGGCCCGCCGGCTCGTGCCGCTCGTGGGGGCGCTCGCGGCGGCTCTGGTCGCCTGCGCCGTCGGCCAACTGCAGTCGCAGGCGCGCCGCGGCAAGTTTCACGCGGCGGTCTCGGCTCTCTCCGAGGCGCAGCGAAAGGAGCTCGAGCTCGTGCCGGCGGTCACGCTGGCCAACGCTGCCTGGGCGTTCGGCAGCGTCGACTCCGTGCGCCGGACGAGTCAGGCGTTGCTGGAGCGCCTGCCCGAGTCCGACGGCCCGCGGCGCGCGCGCGTGTCCCTGCGTTTCGGGATCGTCGACGAGAATTTCGACGGTCAGGCCGCGCTTTTCGGGCAGGCCTGCGCCGCCGACGCGAGGATCTGCCAGCACCCGAAGGAAGCAGCCGAAGAGGAGACACGAGCGCGCTTCGTCGCGCCGGGCAATCGCCTGCCGCTCTCCTTCGTCGGCGGGCACCCGCCCATCGGGGACGCGCCGCATTGACGCCCCTTGCTCCTCGACCTCCGCCGCGCGGGTGGTAAAAGGATCGAGGTCGTGTCGGGCAAGCAGAAGGCCAAGCGAGCTCGCGATCGACGGCGGCAACGTGCTCGCGCCGAGCGGGACGCGCAGGGGCGCGTGCACCTCGCCCTGCATCGGGATCCGGCGACGGGCAGCGAGCGCGTCGTGCTCAAGTCGGCGATCTTCCAGGAGTCTTGGCAGAACGAGATCGCGGCGGGGGGCGCCAATACCGTGCGCGGCTACCTCGGCGACGAACCGAGCCTCGAACGCGTGCTCGAGCTCGCGAGGAGCGTCATGGCGGCCACCTCGCGTCTCTCCGACGGGCTTCTGGCACGCGCGCCGGCGGGTTCGGTCGCCTGCAAGGCAGGTTGCGATCACTGTTGCTATCAGTCCGTGGGCGTGACGCCGCCGGAAGCGCTCGCGATCTTCGACCACCTGAAGCGGACGCGCTCGCCCGAGGAGCTCTCGCGCTTCGTGGCGTACCTCGGCGACCGCTTCGAAAAGACGCGCGGGCTGTCCCCGAGCCAGCGCTTCTCCCCGGACCAACCCTGCGTTTTCCTCGAGTCGGGGCGCTGCACCGTGTACGAGGTCCGGCCGCTTTCCTGCCGGGGCATGAACTCGCTCGACGCCGGCGAGTGCGAGAAGCGGCTCAAGGACCCGGTAGCGCGCGCAGAGTTCCTGGCGAGCGGAGCGGGCAGCCACTCCTACATGGAACCCATCCGCGCGTTCCACGCCGTGAGCGCCGGACTCCAGCTCGGAATCGCCGAGCTCTACGAGCTCGACATGCGCCCCCTCGACCTGGTGGCCGCCTTGCAGCTCCTCTTCACCGGCCCGAGCTCGACGGCCGAAACGTGGCTCGAGGGCCAGCCGGCGTTCGAAGCGGCCCGCGGCGGCGACAGCAGCGACAGCCTCGCCGTTCGCCAGCTGAGCGGGAGGCTCACGGAGCCTCAGTCTCCACCTTCACGAGAGCCGTGACTGGAGGCGCGGCGGTGCTCTTTACTGAGGAGCGCCGGCCGCAATCCACGCCCTGATCGTGGCAAGATCGGCTTCCGGCAGGCACGGATCCTCGATGCAGCCCTGGGGCATGACGAAGTCCGTGCATTCCCAGTTGGGCAGCATCAAGATCGCGCTCTCCTCCGGCTTGCCGGGGGACACGATCAGGCGGTCGCCGCACGGCATGACCTTGCGGGTCGTGAGGATGTTGTAGAGCGTCGAGCGGTCGACGAAGATCAGGTCGGGTCCGTCGGGCGCGCCGCCGTGGCACTTCGGCAGTCCGCAATTTTGCTGCATGTACGTAGCGACGCCGTCGAAGGTCGCCGTGAGCGTGAAACCAGCAGAGCCGGCCGTTCCCGCGGCGGCTCCAGCGCTTCCGCCGCTTCCAGCGGTCCCGGCTTGCCCCGACAGGCCGGCGGCTCCGGCGCTCCCACCGCTCGTCGCGCCGCCTGCTCCCGCGGCGCTGCCGGCGGTTCCGCCCATGCCCGCGCCTCCGCCGCCGGTGGTGCCCGCGCTACCGCCGGTCGGGCCGGGGCTGGGCGGATCCGTGACGGGATCGCTACAAGCAGCGGCGGCCAGGAGCAGGAATACGAGACTCGAACGATAAGTAGTCAAGAAACGAGACACGGGTGTTCGATGTTGAGCTCTTAGCTTAGATCTCGCGCGCTCGCCAGGTTCGTCGCACGCGCCTGACGGCTCTCATCGAAGCGGAAGTTTCCCGCGAGCGCGCACACGTCGAGCCCGCGTTCTCGCAGCGCACTCCAGCGACGGGATCACCGGTTTCCAAAATGACCGAAGCCCCTCTTCGGGGCTTCGGTCGTGTCTACGTCGAGATTCGACTCAGGCCTTGAGCGTCGTGACCTCGCCGGGATTCTTGATCCCGTCGCTTTCCTTGGTGCCGTCGAACTTGCCGAACGACGTGACCGGGCCACCGCCTTCCGCCGTGCAACCCACGGCGTTCATCAACGTCACGTAGAGCTTGTTGATGGGCACGTTGCCCTTGCTCGAGCCGGTGTTGAAGCCGATCGACCCACCGTCCACGCAGGAGCCTTCGCTGTTGCCCTTGCCGATCGTGCCGCCTTCCACGTTCACCGCCGCGCCCTGCTTCAGGTAGCCGCCGGCGCTACCCGCGATGATGATGGGGAGGTTGTTGGTGTTGTGGCTGTTGCCGTCCGAGAGCTCGGGCAGCCACATGGTGGCGGTGTTGTCGAGCAGCGTACCGTCGCCTTCGCCGATGTTCTTGAAGGTTTCGATGAGGCGGAGGTACTTGCTCGTCATCCAGCGGTCGACTTCCGCGATCATGTCGATCACGCCCGCGAAGCAGTCGCCGCCCACCGTGAAGTCGCCCGTGCGGTGAGAGATACCGTGGTGCTCCTTCGTGTGCATGATCCCGTCCCACTTGTAGGTGACGTAGCCGGGATACACGAGCATCAGCATGCGGTTTGCGTCGCACATCATGGTGAGCGCCATGAGGTTCATCATCATGTCGCCGCCCTTGGTGAACGAGATCGCCAGGTTCGCGTCGCCCTCGGCGCTGCTCATCGGACCGAGCACGTTGCCCGCGGTGATCTTGCCGGTGGGACTGGCTTCGCTGAGGCTCATCTCGTTGATGCCGAGGTTCGTCGCGGCCATGGCGTTGCAGGCCGCAGATACCTCCGGGTCCATCACGCCCGTCTCGGTCTCGCGGAGCAGCGAGAGCCACTGCTCCACGCTCTGCTTGTCGTTGGCGCTCATGTTGAGGCGCTTGTACGCCTCGAGATCGCCCTTCACGAGGTCGATGACGCTCTTGCCGCGGGCTACCTGATAGTCGGCGGGGGTGGGGCCGCCGCCGGTCCCGCCGGTTCCGCCGCTCCCGCCCGCGTTCACGATGCCCGAGAGCAGCGTATAGACGCTCTGCGGGTTCACGTTCGTCGGGTAGGCCTTCTCCGGTCCCGAGAAGGAGATGACTTCCTTGATCAGGGTGCTGGCGGCGCCCACGCCGAGGACCAGCGGCGTCTTGTCCACGCCGGAGTTGATCTGCTTGGCGATGACGTGGTCGAGCGACTCGGCCGTCGCGTAGCGCTCGCGCGCCTCCGAGATGTACGCGCAGGTGAGCTTGGAGCCGCAGGCCTGGTCGTGCGGGTCGATGCTCTGCCCGCCGCTGCCGTACTGGTTCATCGAGCGGAAGCCGCGCGGGATGAGCAGCTTGTCGACGTGCGGGGCGAGCACCTCGAGGTAGGTGCCCGTGAGATCGGACGCCATCAGCGCGCCGTCTTCCTTTGTCGGGAACCAGCGGTTCGTCAGGCACCCGTTGTGGGTGTACATGATGACCAGGCGCTTCGGCGGCGTCGCGGGCACGCCCTGCGCTTGCGCCCACTTCTCGTGAACGGAGCTCAGGAACGGGGCCGCCAGGCAGGCGCCGGCGACGCCTTTCAGGAAGTACCGACGGTTCATGGGAGGTCGCTTCGTGGCGATCATGGGGAAACCTCTACAGCTCGGATTCGGAAGGCTTGAGCCTGGGTGAGATCGGTGATGAGGTCGAGAATCGGATAGCTTCCGGCCGCCATCTTCGCGGCGATCTGCGTGACGGTGCAGGCATCCTTGGGGTCGCCTTCACGCGCGTACGCGTAACTGACCCACTTGCTCGCGTACTGCCTCATCGCACCGGGTGAGGCGGCGATGAGTGCCATCAGCTCGGCGGGCGTCGTCACGCTCACCGGTGTCTCTCCGTCGTTGATGGTCACTTCGGCGGTGGTGTTCAGCGCGACGCCGTTGGCCTCGGCCGTGCGCGCCATGCCCACCGCGTCGAAGGCTTCCATCACGAACCCGGGCGGGTTCACGTAGGTCGCGTGGCAGCCGACGCAGGTCGGTGCGGAGGTTTGCGATTCGACCTGCTTGCGGTTCGTGTCGAGATCGGCGCCCGTGGGCAGCGGCGTGTCGACCGCGCCGGCCGGCGGCGGATCGAGCGCGATGCCCAGGATCTGCTTGGTGATGAAGGCGCCGCGATAGATGGGGTTCGTGCGCGTGTACGACGAGAAGTTCATCAGGAAGCCGAGGCGGGTCAAGAAACCCGGCCGGGTGGCGTCCAGCTGGACCTCGGTGAGGGTGGCGCCGTACTGGCTGGCCTGGAGGCCGTAGAGCGGAGCTGTCTCCTGGTTCACGAAGGCGACCTGCGTCGTGAGCAGCTGCTGGAACGACGAACCGGGCGTGAACGCGACCTTGTCGAAGAGCATCAGCGTCTCTTCGGTGATCGCGGGCACCATCGAGGCCTTGAAGTTCGGGTACAGGGTCGCGTCGCGGTTTGCCGTGCCCCAGCGTCCCTCCGCTCGCATGAGGAGGTAGTACTGGTGGAAGGAGTTCACCATTTCACGCGCTCGCGCATCCTGGAGCATGCGCTGCGCCTGAGCGGCGATCTGATCGGGGGTGCTGAGCTGGCCCGAGTCCGCCGCCTGATCGAGGATGGTGTCCGGGGTCGTTCCCCAGAGCATGTACGAGAGGCGGGACGCGACTTCCTGGGGGGAAAGCACGTAGTGTCCGGCGCCGTCGGCCGCTTCCACGATCTCGGCGCGTTGCAGGAACGACGGCGAGACCAGGAACATGTAGAGCAGCGTCTGGGCAATCTCTTCCGGAGCGCCCGTCGGAGTGATGGCGGCGCCCATCGCGATCACATTGTCGAAGCGCGCGACCTCCTCCGCCGTGAGCGCGCGGCGGAACGCGCGCCGGCCGAACTCCACGACCGTGTCGTGCAGACACGTGTTGCCGGCGGCCGGGGTACACTTCAAGAAGTTCCCCTTGAGCGCCGGATCAGCCATGACCTGCGTGGCGATCTTTTCGCCGACGTCCAGGTAGTTCGCCCAAGCGATGGCCGACATGGC